>JBAVYC010001417.1:0-18242 GCA_049698595.1 Desulfobacterales bacterium
CTAAAGAACCGATAAGCAAGCTTCAGAAAATAATAAAAAATCTAAATGCACCTGATATATAATCAGGGATTTTTATGAGCTTCTTCCCAAAGACCACACGATTGATTAGTCAACGGTAGTTCGTTCAGAAGAACAGTTTTATTGAGTTATATTACCAAACACCAAAGGGCCGACGGTTTTCCGTCGGCCCTTTGGTGTTTGGTAGGCGGTACTGGATTTGAACCAGTGACTTCTACCGTGTGAAGGTAGCACTCTCCCGCTGAGTTAACCGCCCAAATTTACCATAGCGAATTTTCAATTCTCCTTAGATAAATGGTTATAAACATTAAATCAAGAGTTTTTTCAGAATCGGTTAAAAACACCATTTAATGATCGAACCCTTGCGCTTGCCGGGTCCGGGTCAAAAAGTGAACTGCAGAATTACAGAGGATGGAATCAATGCCCTAACCACTTTCATCCGGGTTTTCCGGAAGCTCTTTCGTCGGCTGGATTTTTACCGCACGCAGGGTGTCCCTGGGGATGCCGTTCTCCGAAGACTGAATCGGATCTGCCTGGATCTGTTGGCTGTCCTCCCCGATCGACTCAGCGTCCTCGGAGATCTCCGGATCGTCTTCGAATTCTTGGGTCGAATCCACTATAACTGCCTGACCCCCTTCGTTTGTAGCCGCGGCCAGTTCTTCGATCTCTTTGGGGGTCGGGAGATCTCTAAGATTTTTCAGATCGAAGATTTCCAAAAACCGCTTGGTGGTTGCATAGATCAGGGGCCGACCTGCAATTTCTTTGCGGCCCAGAACCCGGATCAGTTTACGCTCCAGAAGCACCCGGATCACACCGCCGCAGTCTACTCCGCGCAGATGCTCGATGTCGCTGCGGATGATGGGTTGTTTATAGGCGATAATGACCAGTGTTTCCAGGGCCGGTTTGCTGAGGCGTAGCGGTTTTGGCTGAATGAGTTTTTTGATCCAATCCGTGTATTGGGGGCGGGTGCGGATCTGATAACCACCTGCGACTTCATCTAGGTAAAACCCTCCCCCGCGGGCTTCATATTCCGCGGTTAACTCGGCCATGGTTTCACGGATTTCTCCAGTTTCAACCTGGATGAGAATTTTTTTTATCCGGTCAACCGGCAGCGGTTCATCAGCCACGAACAACAGGCTTTCGATGATGTATTTGATATCTTCCATTATAAATATATAATCCGAAGAATCCCGGTCTTCACATTTTGGATGATTCGAATCAGTGTGAGTTTGACCATTTCCAGAATGGCCAGGAATGTAATAATAACCTCATGTTTATCAGGGTTATCGGAAAACAACTCTAAGAAGGTAATCGATGCTTTGGCCTCTAAAATCTCCACGATTTGGGAAATTTTGTCCTTCACCGAAATTTCATCGGCGGTAAGTTCGACACGATGACCGTCTGGAATTCTCTCAAGTATTTTCTGAAAGGCATCAATAAGTTCAAATAAGCCAATTTTAATGAACTCATCATCCGGACTTGTCAAAAACTCATCCCGATTTGGATTTCTGACAAACGTATTTTCCCCCAACAGATTTCGTTCTATCAGCTGATCGGCGGCTGACTTCATCCGCAGGTATTCCAGCAAGGGCCGAGTGATCTCCTGTAGCGGATCCTCATCTTCCTCTTCGCCGTCATGGGTTGGCAGCAGCATTCTTGATTTTATCTGGGTGAGGGTGGAGGCCATCAGGAGAAAATCCCCGGCATAATCAATGTTCATGGCCTGCATTAATTCGAGATACTGCAGATACTGATCGGTTATCAGGGCGATTGGAATATCGTAGATATCCAAATCATTTTTTCTAATCAAATGGATCATCAGGTCCATGGGACCTTCGAAAATTTCCTCGAGCTGCACCTGGTATGGTTTTTCTGTCATATTTTTATCGCCGCTCTGACTTCCTCCATGGTCTTTATAGCTGTCCGGCGGGCGCGGTCGCTGCCCTCGCTCATAATATCATCCACCAGATCAGGTCGAGACTCATAATAAGCGCGCTTTGCCCGAATGGGTTCAAGTGCCGCGCTGAGACCCTGTGCCATTTTTTGCTTGCATTCGACGCACCCGATTCCTGCCGTACGGCACTGTTCGTCGATTTCCTGCACCATTTGCGGGTCGGTGTAAAGTTTGTGGAAATCGAATACGTTGCAAACATCGGGGTTGCCGGGATCACTGCGCCTTTCACGCTGGGGATCGGTAATCATGCGGGCTACTTTCGCACTTATTTCTTTCGGGCTGTCCGACAAAAAAATCGCATTGTTGTAGCTTTTGCTCATTTTACGGCGATCTATGCCTAGAATTTTAGGCGTTTCAGTTAAAATTGTTGCAGGTTCAGGGAACACGTTGCCATAAAAATGGTTAAAACGGCGCGCGACCTCCCGGGTGATTTCAACGTGGGGGGCCTGATCCACACCTACGGGAACCCCATAAGGCTTGTATATGATAATGTCGGCCGCCTGCAGTACGGGATAGCCCAGGAAACCAAAGGTGGATAAATCCTTATTTGTCAATTCGCCGATTTGTTCTTTGTAAGTCGGATTACGTTCCAGCCAGGGCACCGGCGTGATCATGGTGAGCAGCAAAAAAAGCTCTGCATGTTCCTTGACCTGAGATTGAACAAAGAGCGTACTTTTTTCCGGCGTAAGTCCGGCGCTGAGCCAGTCAATCATTATTTCTTTTCTATTTTTTTCGATAGGTTCCGTATTGTCGTAGTCGCTTGTCAGGGCATGCCAGTCGGCAATGAAGAAATAGCATTCATAGTCGTCCTGCATGTTGACCCAGTTGGCCAAGGCCCCCAGTAGATTACCCAGGTGAAGCGGTCCGGTCGGTCGCATACCACTTAAAATTCGTTTTTTTTGACTCATGTAATTATGCCTATCCTCGCTGCATTCAGTGAATTTCCCGGCAACCAGGTGACTCCATTTGTCAGAGTCCGCTGAGCGGAATAAAAAAAAACCTCTATACCAAATCATAGATCACTTGGAAACTAAAATCGCCGTCGCTTGCAGCAGAACATCAATATTAACTCTACATGATTCAGATAGAAGCGATTTACTTTCCCGGATATTGCACTAAAATCCCAAATCCCAATATACAAATACTAAACAATATCAAAAATACAAATTCCAATGATCAAAACATTACTATAACTTATTGGATGTCTCGCTTTTTTCTATCTGTCTTGAATTTTGAATTTCGGTCATTGGTTTTTGTTTGAGATTTGTATTTTGGTGCTTGGAATTTCCTTGATTTTCATAAGTGAGCAACTCTATTCATTTCAAACAATTAACTGTTTAAATGACGTGGTCCTGCCGTCGCTTGGACATCTCCGATAGCGGTATTAATGGGTTTCAACAAAATGTCGGGCAAAATCGACTTCATCATTTTTAGTTTTGAGTTTTCCATCCAATTTGGCATCTAAAACCGCCCCGAGGACCTGCCGATAAATCGGCCCGGGTTTTAACTGCATTTTTTTCAAATCCCTGCCTTTTAAGGATATAGTGGTGCGTCGCAACTCGGTGAAAAAGTGGGAGATGGATTTTTTGACCGATTTTCGTTTGGCGACTGCCATCATATATAGAATCAATTCGATTCTAAAACCGGTCAGCTTACGGTAAAGAACGCTGTTGGAAACCGGTAGTTTTCGTTCGAGCCAGTTGCCACATCTGTCCGCCTTGATGCGCTCGATACCGAAAATTTTTATAAAATCAGGTGCCAATTCAAAATGGCGGCATATCTCCTCCGTTCGTTTGGCATTGCATTGATTGATCAGGACCAGGAAATATACGATCCATTTCTTATAGGATTCATCCAAAAAAAGTAAATCATGCCAGGATAAAATCTCTGTGACCGAATTGAGCAGTGAAATAACATTTTTATCTAATGTGATGGATGGGTGAATTACTTTTAAAAGATTAAAATCATTGAGTCGGATGATAGCGGCTGCGGGATTTCTCTCTTCCATGATAAGCCGTAATTCGGTAAATACCCGTTTTCCGCTCAACCCTCTAAAAAAATCCATCGTGACTGCGTTTGAAATCAAACCGGCGGTTAATTTGCCAATGCTGAATTCAAACCGCTGTTCAAAGCGGATTGCGCGAAACACCCGGGTAGGATCCTCCACAAAACTCAAGTTGTGTAAAATTCTTATGATTTTTTCTTTAATATCTTTGCGTGCGGCAAAAAAATCGATTAATGTGCCGAATTTATCCGGGTTCAATTGAATTGCCAGGGTATTAATGGTGAAATCTCTGCGGTACAGATCGAGTTTGATCGAACTCATTTCCACGACCGGCAGGGCGGCCGGAAATTTGTAGTATTCCATTCTGGCTGATGCTACGTCAATTTTAAATCCATCCGGGAAAATAATGACGGCCGTGCCGAATTTTTCATGGCTATGAACCCGGGCATCCACCAGTTTCGCATATTTTCTGGCGAATGCAATTCCTTCGCCTTCGATGACTATATCGAGGTCCTCATCTTTGCGGTATAAAAACAGATCCCGGACAAATCCACCAACTACAAAGGCCCCGCATCCGATCTCATCCGCCACTTCCCCGATTTGCTGTAATCTTTTAATCAGGTCCGCTGAAAGGCGCTCTTTCATAAACCGAACGATATTGCGGGTGCGGGCATGCGCTGATCCTTTGAAGGGATCGGGTGAAATTTCTGATTTGGTTTCAGACTGTCCCACCAGGATATTTAAAAGGTCGGTGCGGGTTATGACACCGATGATGTTTGCACCTTGCATAACCGGTAAAATACGTTGTTTGTTTTCAATGATTTTTTCCTGGATTTCCAGAAGATCAGCGTCCGGCCCCACGATAGCCACCTCCGTGGTCATGTAATCTCTGACCGGTACCTGATCCAGCTTGTGATAAAGCGCTTTTTGGATTACCTGACGTGTGATGTAGCCCCTGAGTTCCTCAGTGCCATCTACCTTTTCTGTAACAAGGAGGGCATTCAAATTATAGCGTGTGATAATGTTCTGTGCTTTTTTACAGGTGATGTCGGCATTGGTGGAAATAGCCGGCGAGGACATCAGATCTTTTGCCTGACGACGGGCTTTGATTTTTTCATAGAAAACTTGAATGAGTCGGGTTTCTGTTTGTGCCAGGGTTTCACCCTTGATCGACGCGGCGGCGGCATAGGGATGCCCACCACCGCCGATGTCTGCCAGAATAGCTCCCACGTCCACTTCGCTAATTCTGCTGCGTGCTACAACGTAAATTTTATCTTCCATTCGAGCAATGGCAAAAATGGCATCGATATTTTCCATTTTTACCATTTTTTGGACCAGGAAGGCGAAGTCCGGCATGTATTTTTCTAAAGTCACGCTGGTGACGACAATTTCAATACCACTTATGTAATATCGGGTGACTGCTTGAATCATGTCATTGAGGAGCACAACTTGCTCCGGACTCAGTTCCCTGGCAATTAAATCCGAAACAACGTTTAAATTGGCCCCTTTGGATAAAAGAAAGGCAGCAGCTAAAAAGTCTCTTTCGGTGGTGGACGAAAACGTAAATGAGCCGGTATCCTCGTATAGCCCCAGGCACATTATCGTGGCTTCATCCGGTGAAATCCGAATCTTTTTTTCTTTGATGATCTCCGTTAGAATCGTCACATTAGCGCCGGTTTTCCCATGGACTTCGAGATTGCCTTTGATATCGTTGTTCGTGGGGTGATGATGATCGTAGATATGAATATCGATATCGGAATTCTCCAAAAGGTCAATGAGTTTTCCAATGCGAGCACGTTGGCGGGTATCGACTAAAATCAGCTGCTTTACTTTTGAAAAATCAATATCGCTGACGTCTACCATATTGAATAGATATGCCATCGAATTGATAAAAAAATTTTTAAGGTTTTTTTCCTGGGATCCCGGAAATACGACCAGCGCATCGGGATACAGCTTTTGAGCGGCCAGCATGGACGCTAGGGCGTCAAAATCCGCATTCAGATGGGTCGTGATGACTGCCAATTCTTTATTTTTATAGGATTTTTTTGATTTGATCACAGCAGAAACCTGCCCCAATTGGAAAATTCTTACTTCTCAGGCGTCATCGACAGACATCGTCAAATTGTTGAATTCTCGCCGTATTGTTCCTTCATCTTGTTGGGCGACTATATTTATATGTATCGAAAATTCTACGGTTTGTTGGCCTCCGGCTCGTAGAGCCCACCCCTCGCAGAGCCTACGCCTCGGAGAGAATCACAGTGTATTCTACGGCTATTTTTTTATTGAGCAATATGGAATGATAGCCTCCGGCGCCGCTTCCAGCCCGTTGAGCTTACAGGCGGGAGGGTAGAGCCTACGCCTCGGAGAGAATAGTGGAATGTTGGTCTCCGGCTCGTAGATCCTACGGCTCGGAGAGAATATCGGGCATGAAAAGCGGAATACGGACGATCCTCCAAGAAATGTTGAATCTACTTTTTTTGATAATGCCCACCGGTCACATTTTTTCTGTTCATACCCGACAAGATACCGCATTAACGTATGAAGATCAATGCAGAATATGTGCTCTGTGACGCCTTTCTTTAAACCCATCATTTCAAGATAGCGCTAAAGTTTGACTGTGTGCCCAGCATTCCATAATTCTAATTGTGAGCGCAGCGAATTAATTTAAGTCGGTATGGCTGATAGCAATATGCCCGCTGGGACTAAGAATTCCGAAAGAGTTAATTTTTTCATATGATTTCGATAAAAGGTTAAGTTTTTTCTCTCTATGACCGATAAACACTCTGTAAAATATATCATCATAAAACAAAATAGTTCTAAACGTAATGGCATCGGGGAATAAAAACAAAAAGCGCGATTGACCACCGGCCAATATGTTCGATATCAAATTATCAGGGAGGATTGATCATGCCTGTTTATCAGTGGGTGGGCAAAAATAGAAAGGACGAGGTCCAGAAAGGTGAAGTTGAAGCTGTCAGCGAAGAAGCCGTAAAGGCACAACTTACGCGCCAGCGGATTACACCGACCAAAGTCAAAAAAAAACCCAAAGACCTTTTTGAGAATGTTAGCTTTCTTCAGCCCAAGGTCAAAGAACGGGATGTGATACTTTTTGCCAGACAATTTTCAACCATGATCGATGCCGGACTGCCTATCATCCAATGCCTCGATATTCTCTACAGCCAGCAGGGCAATGCCACCTTTAAAAAGATGCTTAAAGAAATCAAAGAGTCCGTCGAAGGCGGCGCGACCCTGGCCGAAGCTTTAAAAAAATTTCCCAAGCAATTTGACAGCCTTTTCGTGAATATGATTGCCGCTGGTGAGGCCGGCGGTATTCTCGACGGAATTTTGAGACGGCTTGCAGCCTATATGGAAAAAGCAGCCAAACTCAAGTCCCAGGTGAAAGGGGCTATGACATACCCCATTGTCACGCTCATTATTGCGGTGGTGGTTTTGGCGGTTATTCTGGTTTTTGTAATCCCTGTTTTCGAGGAAATGTTCGCCGACTTTGGCGGTGAACTTCCGGTGCCGACTCAAATTGTGGTGGCGATGAGCGATATGGTAAAAAGCAAAATTGTCTATATCATCATCGGGCTCTTTCTCTTCAGTATTGCTTTCAAAAAATTTCACGGTACCGAAAAAGGACGAGATATCGTCGATAGCCTGCTCTTAAAAATACCCGTATTTGGGGATTTGTTACGCAAAGTGGCAGTCGCCAAGTTTACCCGTACCATGGGGACCATGCTGGCCAGCGGTGTGGCTATTTTGGAAGCACTCGATATCGTTGCTAAAACCGCAGGCAATAAGACCGTTGAGAAGGCTATTTACAGCGTTCGCAAGGGCATCGCCGAAGGCCGCACCATGGCGGACCCGCTAGCCCAAAGCGGAGTGTTCCCCTCGATGGTCTGTCAGATGATCAGCGTGGGTGAATCGACCGGAGCACTGGATGCCATGTTGGAGAAAATTGCCGATTTCTATGATGAAGAAGTAGATCAGGCTGTTGAAAACCTGACCGCCTTAATCGAGCCTTTTATGCTGGTATTTTTGGGCGTGACGATTGGTGGTCTGGTTGTTGCCATGTATCTTCCGATCTTTAAAATGGCCGGAGCTATTTCATAAGTCTTTGAAACGGAAACAAAAATAGCACAGGGTCGATTATAAATGCCTGAAGGGGAACTAAGGAGGAAGCTGAAGTGGTTAATGCTTTTGCGGGTCCTTTTTTCGACACTCCTGCTGGGTTCTTCCATTATCATACAGCTGGGTGAATCTCCCCCCCCGCTTGGCTCCCCCCTGATATTTTTGTATGCTATTATCGGTTCCATCTTTTTCCTTTCCGTTCTGTATGCCGTAGGTTTATACCATATTAAGCATCATCTCATATTCGCTTATGTGCAGATTCTAATCGATACCACCGTAGTTACGGCTATTTTGTTTGTGACCGGCAGCTTCTCGAGCATTTTTTCTTTTTTGTATCTGGTTATCATTATTTATTCCAGCATTTTGCTGCCTATCCGAGGGACCATTGCCATCTCGGCCTTATGCAGTATCCAGTTCGGTATCCTGGTGGATCTTGAGTATTATGGCGTGATTTATCCCTTTGGAAAAAATGACGGGCTTCTCGCTTCGGTCTATCCTGGAAGTCAGGTCTTTTATAAAATTCTGATAACCATGATAGCCTGTTTCGCGGTTGCCTTTCTCAGCAGTTTTTTATCTGAACAGGTCCGCAAGACGAGAAGAGAATTACGGACCATGGAAGATCACGTAAAGCGTGTTGAAAAAATGGCATCTATTGGAGAGATGGCTGCCGGCATGGCTCATGAAATCAAGAATCCTCTTGCTTCCCTGACAGGTTCTATCCAAATGCTCAGTGAGGACATTCGCTATAATCCCGATCATGATCGACTCATGCGGATTGTGCTGCGTGAAGCGGACCGTTTGAGTTCCCTGGTAAACAATTTTCTTTTATACGCACGGCCGCCTGCCGGTAGAGTAGAAGCCATCGAACTCGACAAAATCCTGACGGATACGGTCGAATTATTAAAAAAAGATGCTGCCACCGACGGTCGCATCACCATTGCCCGAAAAGTTCAACCCGATATCTGGATTTCAATGGATCCGGTGCATCTGCGCCAGATTTTCTGGAACTTTTTGCTAAATGCTGCCGAAGCCATCGACGGAAAAGGGGTCATTGATATTGAAATGTACGCGTCCAAGAATCAGCATGCATTTGTTCGTATCACTGATGACGGCTGCGGCATGACCCGCGAACAGCTCAAGTCAATTTTCGATCCTTTTTTTACCACCAAACCTGCCGGAACAGGCCTCGGTCTGTCGATCGTTCACCGCATCCTCGAGGCCTATGATGCCTGGTTGAATGTTGAGAGTGAGGCCGGTAAGGGAACCACGATTACCCTGCAATTCAAACAGATTGAACCCGCCGCTAGCTTGCCAACTTGATCTTGACAGCTCTGTATAAATAAGATATCTAAAACGATTTAAAAATTCATTGCCTGCTCAAAGCTGTTCCTAACCTGCCATTAACAGGACTGCTGTCAACTTATCAGCAAAGACAGCGTTGCACTTTGAATAAATAGATGAGGAATATGGAAAAAACAAGCGATCTGCTTCAGAAGCGAATAGAGAAAATCGAGGAATTAAAGAAAAACAAAATCAATCTTTTCCCCAATGGGTTCATTGTCTCGCACACCGTCCGTGATATTCGAAATGTTGTCGAGCAAGACCCGGAATCATTGACTGAGGACGGACCTGTATTTACCACCGCCGGGCGCATGATGGCGATCAATAATTTCGGTAAAAGCGCTTTCATACGGTTCAGAGACCGAAGCGGTCAGCTACAGGCCTATATCAGAAAAGATCACATCGGCGAAGAGGCCTACGGTCTTTTTAAACAGCTTGATATCGGTGATTTTGTAGGATTAAAGGGCACCATTTTCCAAACCCGCACCGGTGAATGGACCCTGTTGGTCCGGGAAGTCGATCTGCTATGCAAAGCCACGCGGTCCCTGCCGGAGAAGTTCCACGGGCTGCGGGATCCGGAAAAACGCTACCGCCAGCGCTATATTGATTTGATAATGAATGAGGATGTTCGTGATATTTTCATCAAACGCAGCCGGATCATTCAGCAGATACGCAATTTTTTTCTCGACCGGGATTTCCTCGAAGTCGAAACCCCCATGATGCAGCCGATCCCTGGAGGTGCGGAGGCCGCACCTTTTAAAACCCATCATAAAGCACTGGGAATGAACCTCTATCTGCGCATTGCGCCCGAGCTGTATCTAAAACGTCTGGTTGTTGGCGGGTTTGAACGAGTTTTTGAAATCAACCGCAATTTCAGAAATGAAGGGGTGTCGACACAACATAATCCGGAATTCACCATGGTTGAATTTTACCAGGCTTATGCCACCTATTCCGATTTGATGGAATTAACCGAGCAGTTGATAGCCGGTGTTGCCGAGACAGTAACCGGATCGGCAAAGATCAGCTATCAGGGTCAACGCATTGATATGACGGGAAAATGGCGCCGTATGACGCTTTTTTCCGCCCTGGAGGAAATAGGGGGTATTGATCGACAGCTTTTAAATAACAAAGAAGGACTGCTCGAATTCGCGTCCCGTAAGGGAATCAAGGTAACCAAAACCGGCCAGCTGGGCAAAGTGATCACCAAATTATTCGACGCGCTGGTTGAGCCTGAGCTGGTTCAACCGACATTTATCACCGGATACCCGGCGGAAGTTTCGCCCCTGTCGCGCCGCAGCGACCAGGAACCTGATCTCACCGAGCGATTTGAGCTTTTTATTGCCGGGCGCGAGATCGCCAATGGATTTTCGGAACTCAATGACCCGGTCGACCAGCATCAGCGTTTTACCCAGCAGGTCCAGGGACGAGATGCCGGCGATGAGGAAGCCCACCGGATGGATGACGATTATATCGAGGCGCTGGAATATGGGATGCCACCGACCGCCGGTGAGGGCATCGGCATCGACAGACTGGTCATGCTGCTTACCGATGCAGCTTCCATCCGGGAGGTCATCCTCTTTCCGCATATGAAAAATGTCAAGGGCTTGGAGCAGGGGGCGGAGAATTGACTATTGAAAATTGAAGATTGAAGATTTGTGGATGCCGCTTTAGGCTGTCATTTTTTTGATGCCAAATGCAAAAAAATCTTTAAGGTACCCATAACCCATAACCCATAACAAGTAATTATCCCATGGGATTCGAGTTATTTATTGGCCGCCGGTATTTGAGGGCCAAACAAAAACAGGCATTCATCTCCCTGATTACCATCCTTTCAATTGCCGGCGTGGCGGTGGGGGTGATGGCGCTGATTGTGGTTATTGCGGTGATGACCGGGTTTGAAGCCGATCTCAAAAGCCGTATCTTAGGCGGACAGCCCCAGGTGATGCTCAGGCGTCATGGCGGTGCGTTTACCGCCTATCGTCAAGTGCTCGAAGAAGTCGAAAAGACCCAAGGTGTTGAGGCCGCCACGCCGTTTATCCTTTCCCAGATCATGCTTCAGGCAAAACACGGTGCATCCGGCGCCTTTTTGAGGGGAATCGACCCTGAGTCCGCCGGCCGGGTCATGAAAACACTTCAAAAGGTAGATTTGCCCGACCCGGCACCCACAGCATCTTCACAGGATTCTGTACCGCGTATCCCTGGGATCGTTTTGGGCCGTGAACTGGCCAGAAATCTTGGGGTCATCGAAAAAGATGTGATCTCTTTAATATCGCCGCGTGGTATATTATCACCCATCGGACACCTGCCGGGGACGAAGCAGTTTAGGGTAACCGGCTTTTTCGAGTCCGGCATGTATGAGTATGACCAGACCTTTGCTTATATCAATATTAAAGATGCCCAGAAAATTATGCGGATGGGGGATACGGTCACCGGACTCGATATTCGGGTGACCGACATTTACGATGCCAGAAACGTTGCCCAAAAGATCGTCACCAAGCTGGGGTTTCCATACTGGGCGCAGGATTGGATGCAGATGAATCGCAATCTTTTCAAGGCGCTGAAGCTGGAAAGACGGGTTATGTTCATCATTTTGGTACTCATCATACTGGTGGCGGCCTTTAATATTGCCAGCAGTCTCATTATGATGGTCATGGGAAAAACCAGAGACATCGCCATTTTAAAAGCCATGGGCGCCACCGAACGCAGCATCAGAAAAATATTTGTTTTCAATGGTATGGTGATTGGATCCCTCGGCACCATCCTGGGTCTGGGTCTGGGGCTTGTTGTCTGCGCGGTTCTCAAACGCTATGATATTCACGAGCTGACCGGAGATATCTACTATTTTACGACGACCTTGCCGGTGAAACTTGAATTTACCGATATAGTATCCATCATTGTCGCTGCGTTGTTGATATGTTTTTTTGCAACCCTGTATCCGGCGCGCCAGGCAGCCAAACTAAGTCCCGTTGAAGCTATCCGTTACGGTTAATACACGTTTGATTAGGCAACCCATGCAATTTGAGAATCAGGGAAACGATTACGGTTCTTTACCCGGTTTAATAACTGCTCGTAATTTATGCAGAAGTTTTACCAACGGGGGTGCCAGAATTGACATCTTAAGAGATCTCGATTTCGATTTGGCAGCCGGTGAGACCGTTGCTATCGTGGGGGCATCCGGTATCGGTAAATCGACGCTGCTTCATATTCTCGGCACCCTGGATCGGCCCGATAGCGGCCAATTGCTTTTTAAAGGCGAAGATGTTTTTGCCTATGACGATATGACCCTGGCACACTTTCGCAACAAATCGGTGGGGTTTGTTTTTCAATTCCATCACCTGCTGCCCGAATTCAATGCTGTTGAAAATACGATGATGCCGGCATTGATAGGTGGTGCAAGCAAACGCAAGGCAATCCAGACCGCCGAAAATTTGCTTGTCAGGGTCGGGCTGAAAGATAGATTACTCTATCGGGTCGGAAAACTTTCCGGCGGAGAGCAGCAGCGTGTGGCCCTGGCAAGGGCACTGGTGTTAAAACCTGCTGTGCTGCTGGCCGACGAACCCACCGGGAACCTGGATGAAACCAACAGTGAGCACATCCACTCTCTGCTGATAGAGTTAAACCAGGAATTTTCGATGACGCTGGTTGCGGTCACCCATAATTCGAAACTTGCCGCTTTAATGTCCCGCCGTGTAACGATTGCTGATGGAAATTTGACCGGCCTTCCATGACCATCCTCCGGCAGGCAAGCAATCTGTCTCGTGGAAAGGCTTTCGAAACTCGGGTTGCAATACATGAAGACAAAGATACTATTTCCTATACTCCGGCAACAGGTTCGGCGGATCATTTTGTTGACACAACGACAGAGCAGCAATTTTTTATGGATTTTTTAACCTACCGAGCACACCTGATCATTTTTGTGTTCATCTGCCTTTTCTCTGAGATTGCTTACGCCCAGCAACTCACCAGCGTTGTAATCATGCCCTTTGAAATACATGCCCAGGGCGATCTATCCTATTTGCAGAAGCAAATCCCGCAAGCCATAAAAACCCAGCTTGAGAAGGAAGGGGCCAATATACTTGTCTTAGACACAATGTCTATGTCCTCATGGAAGAAAGTCGCTGAAAGTACTGACGAAATTCGTAACCTCGCCGCTCAAACCGGTGCCGATTATGCCGTCTGGGGGAGCCTGACCCTGCTCGGCCAAAATTTCAGTCTGGATGCAAGATTGCTTGCATCTAAGGATGGTGAAGAGCCGTATGCATATTCGGTGGAGGGGGAAGGCGTCGAGAACCTGCCCGGTTCCGTGACTAAATTGGTACGGGAGCTTGGTTTAAAGCTCTTTAATCGGCTGAAAATAGTCCAGGTACTGATCAGGGGCAATAATCGCATCGAGGAGGATGCTATTCGGCGGGTGCTTAAAATTAAAGCCGGAGATTTATACAAATTAAAAAATATAACCGACGATTTAAAAGCCGTCTATAAGATGGGCTACTTTGACGACATCCGGATCGAAGCTCAAAATGTTGCGGGGGGCAAAACGATTACCTTCAATATAATCGAAAAACCCACTGTTCGGAATATACTCGTAAAAGGCAACACCTGGGTGTTTGATGATGATGAAATCAAGGAAGTTCTCACTATCCGCAAAGGATCCATTCTCAATACCAATACTATCCAAAGTGACATGCGGCGGATTGAAGAGCTTTACAAAGAGAAGAATTTTCATAATGTTAAAGTCAGTTTTAATATTTATACGCGCAAGGACTTTCAGGCCGACATCGAATACGATATTGACGAGGGCAAGAAGTTACAAATTAAGGAAATCACTTTTGTGGGAAACAGCGCCTTTTCAGCCGGGAAACTGAAAGGAATAATTGGAACATCGGAAAAAGGACTTTTTTCGTGGTTAACCAGCTCCGGTGATCTCAATCAGGAAAACCTGAGTCAGGACGCGGCAAGACTGACTGCTTTTTATCAGAACAACGGCTACGTACAGGCCAGAGTTGGAGACCCGGAAGTCAAATTCGAAGAAGACGGCATTGTCATCACCATCCGCATCGATGAGGGGTCCCAGTTCAAAGTCGGTGAGGTTACCGTGGCCGGGGACCTGATTATCCCCCAGGAGCAGCTGCTGGAAAAGCTTACAATTACCGAGGAAGAATATTATAACCGCGACACGTTGCGCCTTGATGTCATCACGTTGACGGATATTTATGCGGATGAGGGTTATGCCTACGTGGACATATCACCACGCATCGACCAGGATGCCGAAAATTTAGTCGTCAATATTATTTTTGACGTTGACAAAGGTAAGCAGGTTTATTTTGAAGAAATCACCATCAGCGGAAACACAAAAACCCGGGACAAGGTGATTCGCCGGCAATTGCAGGTTTACGAGCAGGAGCTTTACGGCGGCCGGCGGTTAAAACGCAGCGTGCGAAATTTATATCGTCTGGATTTTTTTGAAGACGTAAAGGTAAATACCATCAAAGGCAGTGCCGATGACAAAACCCGGCTGCGCATCGATGTGATTGAAAAAAACACCGGGGCGTTTAGTTTTGGCGTCGGGTACGGCAACGTGGAAAATCTTTTTTTGACGGCCTCGGTTGCTGAAAGGAACTTGTTTGGTCGGTCTCAGACGCTGGCGCTCAAAGGACAGCTGGGAGCCAAGACTACCCGGTTCACCTTGAGTTTTACAGAACCCTGGTTGTTTGATATTCCTTTATCCGCCGGGGCGGATATCTACAACTGGAACTATAGTTTCAGCACTTACGATAAAGACAGTGTCGGTGCAAAACTTCGTTTTGGTTATCCTTTATTCGACTACACCCGAGGAAATATCTCCTATAACTACGATATTGCAGATATTAAAAATGTGGATGACGACGCTGCCAACTCCATCAAAAACGATGAAGGCGAAAATATCAAAAGCAGTATCACCACAAGCATAAGATACGATTCCAGAGATCAGCTTTTTCACCCAACCCGGGGATCTATGCAGAGCCTTTCATACGAATTTGCCGGTTTGGGCGGGACTGTTGGGTTTAACAAAATAATTGCAGAAACCAGCTGGTATTACGGGCTGTTTTGGCAATTCATCGGTGTGCTGCATGGCAAGGTCGGTTACGTCAAACAGCTGCAGGGCAAATCACTGCCGGACTATGAAAAGTTTTACATGATTGGCGTCGATCAGCTGAGGGGCTTTGAGCGTGATGACCTGAGTCCGCGGGATGATGACGGCGCCGAAATCGGTGGCAATAAATTTGTGCAATTTAATGCCGAACTTCGATTTCCTTTGGTGAAGGAGGCCGGTGTCTATGGGGTGACCTTTTTTGATACCGGGGATATTTATACCTCGGATGAGGATATCGAACTTGACAACCTGCGGGAAAGTGCCGGCCTCGGAGTTCGCTGGCAATCACCCATGGGACCGATCCGACTTGAGTACGGGTGGATTCTCGACCCAAAACCCACGGACAATGCTTCCGGGGGTTGGGAATTTTCGATGGCAACGGCTTTCTAAACAGAAAGCGTTTCCATCGAGCGGATCGGGCTTGGGTTGGTGAAAATTGGATGAAAGTGTAAAGCTAGATTTGGGGTGATTTCAATCTCCACAGACAGGACCTTCAGCCGAGAAAGTTCTGTCGCAGGTTCTGAATCCAATTTTAATTCACGTGCTATTTTATTAAAAATAGGATATATATCTCTTTTTTTTCATCCTGTTTAGGGCCTGCAACCCCAGTTGACAAACGATTAGCCTGCCGAACAGTGCGATGAAAGTTATTAAACAACAAAGGAGGATATAATGAGAATACTCAGACCTGTTCGCTTCTTATCGATTTTTCTTTTTCTTTTCTGCATTAATTATTCATTTGCCGCCGATGTCGCCAAAATTGGCGTTATCGATTTGCAAAAAATCCTTGAGACTTCCGCCGGCGGAAAGTACGTCCAAGCTGAACTTAAAAAAGAAAAGGATAAAATGGAGTCGGATCTGCAGAAAAGAGGCGCCGAAATTGAAAATATCCGAAAACGTCTGGAACGCGAGTCCATGGTGATGGGCAAAGAGATGCGTGAAGAAAAAGAGCGGGAATCCCGTATTAAGATTAATGATTTTAAAACCCTTCAAAAGAAATACCGATCGAATTTACAAAAAATCGAAGGCAGTTTGATGAACCAGCTAAAAACCGAAATAGATGAGATTGTAAAGGGAATGGGGAAGAAAGAAGGGTATCTTCTTATTATCAATAAATTTGGTGTCATCTACTCGCCCAATTCCATCGATATAACGGATAAAGTCATCGGGCAACTGAACGCGAAGTTTGCCAAAAGAAAATAATAATATAAGCAATATTAATGAATACTATGAAGGTACCCCTATCCAAAATCGCTAGACTGCTGCAAGGCCATGTCATCGGTGATTCAGATAGAATGATCAGCGACGCGGCCCCCTTCGAGCAGGCCGGTGTAAATGAAATTACCGTGGCCGGCAGTGCCAAATTTCTGAAAAAGATGGCAGATTGCAATGCCGCGGCTATCCTGGTCTCGCGGGATATCAGCGACAGGGAATACAACCTCGTTCAAGTTGATAATCCCATGGTGGCCTTTGCAAAGGTGTTGCAATATTTTCATCCGCCGGCACAACCACGCAGTGCAATACACCCCGGTGCTGTCATCGGAAAAGGATTTAAATGCGGTCAAAATGTTACCATCAGCCCCATGGTGGTCATCGGTGATCAAGTTACTGTCGGGGATCAGGTCTGGCTTTATCCGGGAGTTGTCATCGGCAACCACGTGATTATCGGCAACGATGTCACCCTTCACCCCAATGTGACCATACTGGAGCGCTGCACCATCGGTGATCGAGTAACCATTCATTCCGGTTCGGTGATCGGCAGTGACGGCTTTGGCTATGCTCCCGACGGCAATTGCTATCACAAAATTCCCCACACGGGCATCGTTCAGATCGATGACGATGTTGAAATCGGGGCCAATAACACCATTGACCGCGCGACGTTCGGCAAAACCCATATCGGCCGGGGGGTTAAAACCGACAACCTGGTGCATGTCGCGCACAACGTCATTGTCGGCGAGAACACCGTCTTGATTGCCCAAGTGGGCATTTCCGGCAGCGTCACTATTGGCAAAAACGCCATTCTGGCAGGGCAGGCGGGGGTCGCCGGGCACCTGACCATCGGCGATGGCGCCACAGTCGGCCCCCAGACCGGCGTGGGCAAGCCGGTGCCTGATGGTCAGATTGTATCTTCCGGGATACCGGAGATGCCCCATAGATTATGGCTTCGTGTCCAGCGTCTGATCCCTAAATTGCCGGAATTTAGCAAGCGGTTAGCGGGATTGGAAAAGCGCTTGAAAATGCTTGAAAAAAAATTGGATTGAAAAATGGAATCGAACTATGACATTCAGGGTATAATGAAATTGCTGGCGCACCGCTATCCATTTTTGCTGATTGATCGTGTCATCGAGGTGGTGCCCGGAGACAAGATAACGGCTTTGAAAAATGTAACGAACAATGAGCCTTTTTTTCAGGGACACTTTCCGGGCCGACCGATAATGCCGGGTGTCCTCATCATTGAAGCCATGGCCCAGGCCGGCGGAATCCTGGCCTACCTAACCGGATCTACCGAACAACGTAGTCGGCTCATTTACTTTATGGGCATGGATAAAGTCCGATTTCGCAAACCGGTAGTACCCGGCGATCAGATTTTATTCAATGCCAAAATTATAAAATTCCGATCAAAGGCTGCTAAAATGTCCGGAATCGCCACAGTTGAT
>JBAVYC010001418.1:0-1549 GCA_049698595.1 Desulfobacterales bacterium
CCGCCGGAAAGCATTTTCCGCTCTTCATCATGGTCGGCGAAGGACAATGCAATGTTGCGAAAAGTCTGCTCAAGTTCAATAAAGGCATCGACAATGTCGGGATCGAAATGATTCCCCTTCCCTTCTACAATGATTTCGACTGCTTTTTCATGGGGAAACGGCGGTTTGTAAACCCGTTTGCTGATCAGCGCGTCGTAAACATCCGCCAGGGCCATTAAACGCCCGGAGATTGGTATCTCATCACCTTTCAATCCGGTTGGATATCCAGAGCCGTCCCATTTTTCCTGATGGGTATACGCAATTTCGCGGGCATATCGCAAAAAAGAATCTTCACCCAATTTTTGTTCCGTAATCCGCAGGGCGTCATGGCCGTAATTGGTATGCTTTTTCATTTCTCCAAATTCTTCATCCGTTAATTTCCCCGCTTTTTGCAGAATGTGATCCGGCACAGCGATTTTACCCAGGTCATGCAGCGGGGCCGACATGTAAAGCAACTCGATGACATCATCATTTAAATCATCACGAAAACGCGGATGCTGCTTGAGTTGCTTGGCGAGCACTTTAACGTAATTCTGGGTCCGTTTGATGTGCCCGCCGGTCTCAGGATCCCTATATTCAGCCAGGGTTGCCAGACTTTCAATGGTAACGGCCTGGGTCAGCTCCAATCGCCGGGTACGTTCCCTTACCAACCGCTCCAGCTGATCCTGGTGTTGTTTTAATTCCAAATGAATGCGCACCCGTGCTCTGACCAGGTCCGGATTAAACGGCTTGGTAAGGTAATCCACGGCCCCCAGGGCAAGCCCTTTGGCTTCATCGTCCTCATCGGCCAGCGCGGTGATGAAAATCACTGCAATCCGATCGGTTTTCTCATCGGCTTTTAAGCGTCGACACACCTCATAGCCATCCATTTCCGGCATCATAATGTCAAGCAGGATGAGGGCCGGTTTGGCCTTCCGGGCAATTGCCAGGGCAGTCTTACCATTTTTGGCAATCAGCAGTCGGTAGCCGATACCGTCCAGGGTTTCATGCAGCAGCTGCAGGTTTGTGGTATTGTCATCCACTAAGAGGATCCGGGCGGGCGGGTTGGAATTGGTTCCGGCGGCAGCTAAATCGTCGTTCATTGTATTTATCCTTAATCGAAAAAAGGCTGTCATCGGTGCATTTCGAGAAAAATCGTTCAATTCAGATTAAAATAGGCCAATTTGGATTCAATGGCAATCTTAATTTATTAGAGGTGAAATTTGAAATAATGCTTCGTGTTTTTTCGTGGGTTTGGTGGCTATATCGATTTATATCGAATGGCACAGGAATGTATTCTGTCTAAATTTTCAAAAAGACTGAGCAAGGCGAAACCATTCTGGTCTTCAATCCGAAATCCAAATCCCGAATTCCGCAATCGGATCACCAGTTCCATTTGTCGTACAATCTCTCAATCTCTCCGGTTTTGACCAGATAGGGGAATCGAAAATCAAATATTTTTTTGAGCTTTTTGCCTTTATCATTGTTTGCAAAGACAAGGTAACGCTCGAGTTCCAGCACTGTTTCTACC
>JBAVYC010001419.1:0-4354 GCA_049698595.1 Desulfobacterales bacterium
GACAGCACAATACAAATTGGGGGCTGCGCGCCAATCTGGATGTTGGGATTATGAGATATTGGGTACGCAGGGAAGCTTTTTTGCACTATCATCGGTTCTGGCCTTTCTTCCGGCCTGTAGGCCTACAGGCTCGAAGCGGGCTTGTAGATTATAGGGCTCGGAGCGCCGTAACGGGTTTAGGGAACCAAAACAGATGGATATTAGAATTTTTGATCAATATCAATAAAAACTTGTTGACATGGTGGCAATATTTATTTAGGAAATTTGGAAACAGTCATTCCTTCAATTGATCTACATAGGCTGAATACCTTTAATAAGTATTCTGCTTCAACTAAGCTCTTTCTTGGCATTAAATTGTTCTCATCCTAATATCGGGCTCTTTAACTATAGATCACTTTGGGTATTTTTAGTCACTTGTTGAAAAGGGCTCGGCACCCATTTAGCGCTGAACAAAAGCTATGCCTGATAACCCCGTGTGATTATTCCGTGATTTTTCTCCCCCTCACTCGGTTATCTTGTTAAAACAAGGGGTGGTTCCCATGGAAATCAAAGAAATTCCCAACCAGAAATGCGGGTATCTGATCCAGACTCCCCCCGGGCGCGACCTTCCCGCGACGCTCTCCCCCGCCACGGCATTGGGGGTCAGGGCCTTCCATCGTCAACTGCCGGGGTACAAACCCACACCGTTGGTTCGGTTGGAGCGGCTTGTTCGGGCCTGGGGTTTTACCGATATCTTCGTCAAGGACGAAGCACCCCGCTTCGGACTCAAAGCCTTCAAAGTGCTGGGAGGCAGCTACGCAGTGGCCCGGCTGGTATGCCAAAAGCTGGGCCGGCCCTTGAGCGAGGTACCCTATGCCCAGCTGGTGAGCGGTAATGTAAGAGAACGCATCGGGCAAATCACGCTGACTACGGCCACCGACGGCAACCACGGCCGGGGTGTCGCCTGGGCGGCCGAACGACTGGGTCAAAAAGCGGTGGTCTACATGCCCAAGGGGTCTGCACCCAGCCGGGTGACCGCCATCCGTTCCCATGGCGCCACCGTGGAGGTTACCGATCTAAACTACGATGACACCGTCCGCCTGGCCCGCCGCATGGCCGCTGAAAACGGCTGGTACGTGGTTCAGGATACGGCCTGGGAGGGATACACCGAGGTGCCCCTATGGATCATGCAGGGGTATCTGACCATGTGTTCGGAGACCGTCGATCAGTTGCGTGCCGAAGATGCCTATCCGACCCATATTTTTGTACAGGCCGGTGTGGGCGCCCTGGCCGGGGCTGTGGTGGGCTACCTGGCCCAGGTATTTCAGGAGCCGCGTGCCAAGTTCATCATCATGGAACCAAACAACGCGGCCTGTATCTTCGCGTCGGCCGCCGCCGGCGACGGCCGCCCGCATACGGTCACGGGGAGCCTGGACACGATCATGGTAGGTCTGGCCTGCGGGGAGCCCAACCCGCTTTCCTGGGAAATTTTGCGCGATATTCCCAGCGCCTATGTAAGCTGCGACAACTGCGTGGCCGCCAACGGTATGCGGATTCTGGCCAATCCGGTGGGCGGTGATGCTCCGGTGGAGGCGGGGGAATCCGGCGCCGTGGGCATCGGTTTGATGGACTTTCTGGCAAACCATAGTGATTTTGAGGCCTTCAAAGACGATCTGGAAATTGGCCCCGATTCAACCCTGCTTTGCTTCAATACCGAAGGTGCCACCGATCCGGCCAACTACAAGGAAATCATCTGGCATGGCAAATATCCGTCTATTGATTGATGAAATTGAAAAACTCAATATACGTAAGTCTGAAATCAGAAAAAAGGGGATTGGATCTAATTTACAGCCATTAGGATTCTGCTCAATTGTATATCTTTACCGTTCCTCTCGCAGAGCCCGCAGAGATCACAGAGTTTTTTTGAATTTTCTTTGCGTACTCTGTGGGCTCTGTGAGAGATTAAATGGCCCCTGTTAAGGCCATGCCCGAAAAAAGCAGGGAATATCACCACTTTTCATAGAAAGTTTGAAGCGTCCAAACATAGGAGGATTTGCACCCATGTCACAACTAGACTTTGCCAAAATTAAGGCGTTGGCCGAGGGTTACAAACCCGATATGTCCCGATTTTTACGCGACATGATCCGGCTGCCCAGTGAAAGCTGTCAGGAAAAGGCGGTTGTCGAGCGGATTAAAACAGAAATGGAGCAGGTCGGATTCGATAAAGTAAAAATCGATCCCATGGGCAATGTTCTGGGCACCATTGGAAACGGTAAGCATCTGATTGCCATGGACGCTCACATAGACACCGTAGGTGTGGGCAACCGGGACAACTGGACCTTCGACCCCTATGAAGGCTGCGAGGACGACGAGGTGATCGGCGGCCGCGGCGCCTCGGACCAGGAGGGCGGGATGGCCTCCATGGTCTACGCCGGCAAAATTATCAAAGATCTGAAACTGGAAGGCGACTACACCCTGGTCGTGGTCGGCACCGTTCAGGAAGAAGATTGCGACGGTTTGTGCTGGCAGTACATTATCAAAGAATCGGGATTGAAGCCGGAATTCGTAATCTCGACCGAGCCCACCGATGGCGGCATATACCGGGGCCAGCGCGGCCGTATGGAGATTAAAGTAGAGGTCAAAGGCGTCAGTTCCCACGGTTCTGCGCCCGAGCGCGGCGATAATGCCATCTTCAAGATGGGACGTATCTTAGGCGAATTGGAGACCCTGCACGGCCGCCTGAAAACCGACGATTTCCTGGGCAAAGGCTCTCTGACCGTTTCCGAAATATTTTATACGTCACCATCCCGCTGTGCGGTAGCCGATGGCTGCACCATTTCCATCGACCGTCGCTTAACCACTGGCGAAGACAGGGAACTCGCACTGCAACAGATAAGAGACCTCCCGGCTGCTAAAGCTGCCAGTGCCCAGGTATCCATGTACCCTTATAGCAGACCCTCTTATACCGGTCTGGTATATCCGACCGATTGTTATTTCCCCGCCTGGGTGATCCCCGAGGACCACACGGCGACCCAATCGGCGGTGGCGACCTACAAAAACCTGTTCGACACAGAGCCCCGGGTGGACAAATGGACCTTTTCCACCAACGGCGTCGCCATCATGGGTATGTTTGGCATCCCTTGCGTAGGCTTTGGACCGGGCAAGGAAGCCGAGGCCCATGCCCCCGATGAGAAAACATGGAAAGCCGATCTGGTGCGCTGTGCGGCCTTCTACGCCGCGTTGCCGCATGTCTATTTGGAGAGGTTAGGGGCTTAGCGCGGTTTTTCTGACAACATGCTATCAGAAACTGAAGGTTTCAGGTGTCAGTGTTCAGGTTTCAGCGCCGCCGCTGGCCTAAAAAAAAATTTACTCGCCACATGGAGGCCGGCCAGTTTAATCGAAAAAAGAAACTTTGAAAAAGCGAATATCGAATCATGAATGTCGAATGTCGAAGGAATGTATTCTGTCTATTTTAAAAAAGACAGAGCGGAGCGACATCCACAAATTTTCAATTTTCAATCTTCAATCTTCAATTCTCCGCGAATCCGGATTCGGGAGGTAGACCATGAAGGAAAAACTTGTTTTTATCGCCATCGGCGGCAACTCGCTAATCAAGAGCAAAAAGTTGCAGAAGGTCGAAGACCAGCATCAAGCGATAAAGGAGACGGTTCGGCACGTCGCCGACCTGATCGTCCAGGGCTATCAGGTGGTTATTTCCCATGGTAACGGCCCTCAAGTGGGGTTTATCATGCGCCGCTCCGAGGTCGCCCGTCGGGTGACCGGGCTGCACCTGGTTCCGTTGGTCAACGTCGTGGCCGACACCCAGGGATCCATCGGCTATCAGATTCAGCAGTCCTTGAACAACGAGTTAACCGGCCGCAATATCGCAGGGCAGTGCGTCACGGTGGTCACCCAGGTCGTGGTGGACCGGGATGATCCCGGCTTTAAAAAACCGGCCAAACCGGTAGGTGAATTCTTCGATGCGCAACAGTTAGCAGAAATTCGCCGGGATTATCCGGACTGGACCCTGATCGAAGATGCGGGTCGCGGTTTTCGCCGGGTGGTGCCGTCTCCGGAACCCCGCGAGGTAATAGAAAGACCGGTGATTGAATCGTTGCTCAACAGCGGCTACCACGTGGTGACCGTCGGTGGCGGCGGCATTCCAGTGGTGCGAACCGACAAGGGTCTGGAGGGGGTGGATGCCGTGATCGACAAAGATCTGGCTTCAAGCCTGCTGGCCAACCAGTTGGGTGCCGGCCTGCTTATCATCTCAACGGCGGTGGAGCAGGTCGCCCTGAACTTCGGAAAACCGACTGAGGGGCCCATTAGCAAAATGACCGTTGCCGAGGCGGAGCAATACATCGCGGAGGGGCAC
>JBAVYC010001420.1:0-8487 GCA_049698595.1 Desulfobacterales bacterium
AAATAAATCAATATTCGATTTTCAATCGTCAATTCCGGATTATCCGGGTTCTTTAATCCGGGCAGCCAGACTCGAAAGGCGCCGGTGGGGTTTGTCATTGTTCAAGGCGATGTGCAACGCTTTCTTGGTGCCGATCAGAATGACTAATTTTTTGCCTCTTGTCATGGCTGTATACAATAGATTTCTTTGTAACAGCACATAATGCTGGGTCACCAACGGCACGATAACGACCGGATATTCAGATCCCTGGGATTTGTGTACCGAAATTGCATAGGCCGTTGAAATCTGATCGAACTCGTCGGCTGTATAAGCGACGGTTCTGCCATAATAATCCACTGCAAGCTCTTTATTTTGGCGGTCAATACTGGAAATTATCCCGATATCTCCGTTATACACTTCTTTTTGGTAATTATTTATTAGGTGCATGACTTTATCGCCAATTTTAAACGCATTACCCAGGGCTTCTAACGAAACAGGTTGTGGGTTTAAAGCTTTTTGCAGCATTTGATTCAGGTTGATCGTGCCGACGGATCCCTTGTGCATCGGAGTTAAAACCTGGATGTCATGGATGGGATCCAGGTTAAATATACCGGGCAGCTCCTCCCGGCACAGTCGCACGATCCGGGCGGCCACCCGATTCGGATCACTTTGTTCGATGAAATAAAAATCACCGCGATCTTCAAAACCATTCGGATTCGTGCACACGGGGGGGGCACCCCGGCGCACATTATGGGCGTTTGCGACGATAGCGCTTTCGGTGTCCTGCCGGAAAATTTTATTCAGATAGAATACCGGAATGCGACCCGAGTCGATCATATCCGCCAGAACATTGCCGGGGCCTACCGATGGAAGCTGGGATGTATCTCCCACCAATACCAGTGCGGCCGATACCGGAACGGCCATCAGGAGATGATACATCAAAAGGGTATCGACCATGGAGGCTTCATCTATGATAACGGCATCGGCATCCAAGGGATTGTCACGGTTTCGCAAAAAGCCGCCGTCGGTGAAATTATAGCCCAAAAGCCGGTGAATGGTGCCGGCCTTTTTCCGTGTAACCTCTGCCATCCGTCGGGCCGCCCGACCGGTGGGAGCAGACAGCAGCACGCGTTTGCCCTGGTTTTCAAATATGGTGCTGATTGAACGCAAAAGCGTTGTTTTGCCGGTTCCCGGGCCGCCTGTAATAATCACAATGCGGTGGGAAAAGACCTCCTCGAGCACCTGAATCTGTTCGGCCGACAAATTGATGGCAAGTTTTTCATGAACCTCACGCGATATCCGATCGGCCTTAATGGCGGCAGGTTCTATCGGTAGGGACAACAGTGCCTTCAATCTGCTTGCCAGTCCGGTTTCCGCCAGATGCAAATCCTTCATATAAATGGCACTGGTAGATGCACCGTTGCCAATCGGTTCAGTCACGATGACCTTTGCGGCCACCATTTCGTCGATGGCCTTTTGGATGGCCGGACGGCTGATTTGAAATAAATTCTCACAGCGCGAGAGCAAATTTTCCGATTCAGCGAAGGTATGGCCCTCATCGGCGTTTTGCATGATGATGTGACGAATGCAGGCCTGCACGCGTTGGGGATCCTCTTGCTCAACCCCCAACTTGCGGGCAATCGTATCGGCGATTATAAACCCGGGTCCGGCAAAGTCTTCGGCCAGAACAAAAGGGTCCGCACGGATAAGGTCTATGGCGTCCGGTCCGTATTCTTTGTAAATTTTCGCACAAAAGGAGGTCCGTACACCCATTTCCTGTAAAAACTGCATTAACGTTCGCAACGTATGATGTTCTTTCCAAGCGCTTTGAATCATGTCAGATTTGGCTTCACCGATGCCCTCAACGTCAACCAGTCTTTCAGGTGCACTTTCGATAATTTCCAAAGTCTGGGGCCCGAAGGCCGCCACCAACCTTGCAGCCAGCGATGAACCGATCCCCTTAATGATACCGGATGCCAGATAGGTCCGGATACCTTCAACCGCCGCCGGCAACGTCACTTCATATGAGTGAATTTCGAATTGTAGGCCGTATTTGGGATGGGTTTGCCAGGTACCTTTAACTTTGAGGGCTTCACCGGGACTTACGCCTGCCAGATAACCGACCACGGTGACGCCGGCAGCCTGATTGGGGGGCTTCAAACGCCCAATGGTGTACTGGGTTTCTGGGTTAAAATAGGTGATATGCTCCAGGTGCCCTTCGATGATGATCAAGGAGGAGTTGTTGTTTTTAAAAGAGTCCATTTTGGTTATTTGCAAGGATCCATTTAGCTGCCTCGTACAAATTTTTTGCTGTGTAATCCGCAACAATCCGCTTTGTTTTTAAAATATGTTCGACATCATCATCTTTGCCGGTTTTAACCAGCACCGCCCGGCCGCATCCGGCGTTGCGCGCACACTCGATGTCTTTGGCACTGTCGCCTACCATAATCGACTTTGACAAATCAATGTTGTATTTGCGTTGCGCCTGCAACAGCAGTCCCGGCGCCGGTTTGCGGCATCCGCAGCCATCATTCGGCATGTGGGGACAGAAAAAAATATCCGTTATCAGGCCACCGCCGGATACAATGGCGTCTTTCATCATGCCATGAATGTGATCGAGTTCGCCGGGAGAGATCAATTTGCGGGCAAGTGCCGATTGATTGGTGATGACTATGGAGGTGAATCCGCTTAGCGTCAATAGTCGGATGGCCTCGATACTGCCGGGGATAAATTTAAATTCGGACCGGCTTTTGATATAATCCGGTGAATCGTGGTTGATCGTACCATCCCGGTCTAAGTATACGACGTTGTGTAAACTTATCTGACTCATCTGCTATTCTGCAACCATAAATGCGTCCGGATAGCCATCTTGTAGAAGAATCGCCTCATTCGATACGGCCTCTTCCAGGGTTTTAAAGGCCCCCACGCGAACTCTGTAAAACATCTTATCCCCACGGTCATACGAGGTGATATGGGCATTTTTGTACTGCGCATCGAGTTTGCGTTTAAGCCTTTCGGCATTTTCAAGATTTGCAAAAGCACCGATCTGAAAGGTAAAGTTGCCCGAATAATAATCTCTCTGAACAAAAGTACGCCCCTTGCCGCCATCGGCAACTGCAGGCGTACCCAGGGCTTCAATCTCAACTTCGGCCGTGCCGGGTCCGACGAGTCCGAGTTTTTTAGCCGCCGTATAGGAGAGGTCAATAATTCTGCCTCGCACAAAAGGTCCCCGGTCGTTGATCCGCACTTCCAATTTCCGATTGTTTTCAAGATTATGGACCCGCACGTAGGTGCCAAGCGGCAGGGTTTTGTGAGCCGCCGTCATGGCATACATATCATAAATTTCTCCGTTGGATGTTTTTTTGCCGTGAAAGTCTTTCCCGTACCAGGAAGCGATCCCGCGCTGACGAAAACCTTTGGAATCCGGCAGTGGCTGATACCATTTGCCAAAAACTTTATAAGGCTTGGGATGGCCAGCCGGTCGTTGGGGAGCGGGTTCATTGGTTGCACAACCGGCGACGAAAAATAATAAGGCCACCATAGCAGGCAGACCCCGAATTATTCTACTTTTTAGGGGAAGGCAAATTAAGGATTTGATAATTTGATCAATCTCCTCATAATCCGGCATTCATGTTTTCCAAGTAAATTCACAGCCCCAAATTTAAAATCAAATCTAACGGATTCAGATAGAAGTGATTTGATTTCCCGGATACGACACGAAAATCCCAATATACAATACTCAAATTCCAAACAATTATCTTTTAAAATGACGCGCGGTCCTGTGCGTTTGATTAAGTTCGTGGTTTTTTCGCCGGCAACGATTTTTTGTCTTCCAGAGCCAGGTCTAATACATCCAGCATCTTGTCTGCGAAATGGAACTGGATGTCCTGCTCGACTTTTTTCGGGATATCCTCTAAATCTTTGCGGTTCCAGGCCGGCAATATGATCGTTTTGATGCCGGCACGATGGGCCGCAAGCACTTTTTCCTTAACGCCGCCCACGGGCAGCACCTGGCCTCTTAACGTAATCTCGCCGGTCATGGCCAGATCTTTGCGGATTCGTCTTTCGGTCAGCAGGGAAGTCAGTGCCGACAGCATGGTCACCCCGGCGGATGGTCCATCTTTGGGGATGGCGCCGGCTGGCACGTGGATGTGGATGTCTTTGTTTTCAAAAAAATCCTCGTCGATTCCGAGCTCAGATGCATTGGCCCTCGCAAAGCTCAGTGCGGCTGTGGCCGATTCTTTCATGACGTCTCCAAGCTGACCGGTCAGGGTCAAGCCTTTGCTACCCTTCATCGCCGTGGCTTCGATAAAAAGAAGCTCGCCGCCGGTGGGTGTCCAGGCCAGACCGGTGGCGACGCCCGGAGTCGTTATGCGGGCCTTGGTTTCTGAAGTTAAGCGAACGGGTCCAAGGTATTCGTGAAGATCGGCAGCCTTGACATTCACCGATTTAAGCTTTTTAACCTTACCCTGGGCAATCTTGCTGGCCACTCCACGGCATACATTGGCAATTTCTCTCTCCAGATTGCGCAGGCCGGCCTCACGGGTGTAGCCCATGATAATCTGCTTTACCGCGCCGGCGGTAAATTTAATCTGGGTGGCTTTAATACCATGTGCTTCCCGCTGACGCGGTATGAGATAACGATTGGCAATTTTTATTTTTTCATCCAGAGTGTAGCCGTGGAGCATCAGTACTTCCATGCGGTCACGCAATGCCGGCGGGATGGTGTCCAGAATGTTGGCCGTTGTAATGAACATGACGTTGGATAGATCGAAAGGCACATCCAGATAATGGTCGGAGAAAGAAAAATTCTGTTCGGGATCCAGCACTTCCAATAATGCTGATGAAGGATCACCCCGGAAATCGCTCCCGACCTTATCAATTTCATCGAGCATGAACACCGGATTGTTCGACTCCGAACGTCGCAGCCCCTGGATAATTCGCCCGGGTAGTGCGCCCACATAGGTGCGCCGATGTCCCCTGATTTCAGCCTCATCACGCACGCCGCCCAGAGAAATCCGGTGGAACTTGCGTCCCAGAGCTCGGGCAATGGATTGTCCCAGCGATGTCTTACCGGTCCCGGGAGGTCCGGTGAAACACAAAATGGGCCCTTTGGATTCCGGTTTCAGCTTGCGAACAGCCAGATATTCGATAATGCGCCGTTTGGGTTTTTCCAGGCCGAAATGATCATCATCCAATATTTTCCTGGCTTTTTTAATGTCCAGGTTGTCCGGGCTGCGGTCGTGCCAGGGCAGGGCCGTGATCCAATCCAGATAAGTCGATGCTACCGTATATTCGGCTGACGAGGGATGCATCCGGGACAACCGGTCCAGTTCCCTTTCGGCTTCCTTGCGGGCTTCATCCGGCAGATTCTTTTCCTCGATTTTCGCCCGGTATTCATCAATCTCGATGCCCGCCTCATCTTTTTCCCCCAATTCTTCCTTGATGGCTTTCAGTTGCTGCCGCAAATAATACTCGCGTTGGCTTTTGTCCATATCACCCTTGACCTGATTTTGGATTTTGCTGCCCAGTTCCAGGATGTCGAGTTGGTGGTTTGCCAGGCGCGTGACTTCTTTCAATCGTTCTTTAACGTCTACCGTTTCGAGGACTTTTTGTTTTTCCACAGGTGTCGCATTGATGGTTGACGCGATCATGTCCGCGATGGTGCCGGCTTCCTGGATGGTCTTGGCCATCTGAGCGATCTCTGGGGGCAGCCCCGGGGAAAGCTCCACAATCCGTTCAAACTGGTTCACCAGGTTGGACATCAACGCTTCGATTTCATTGTCTTTTATCTCGATGTCTTTAATCAGCTCAAAGCGGGCGCGGAGGTATGGCTTTCCTTCTTCAAAGGCGGTTATTTTAAATCGGTTCAACCCCTGGACCAAAAGCTGGGTGCGATTATCCTGGGTCTTTGCCATTTTGAGAATCATGGCACTGGTGCCCATCAAGGCCAGATCCTCCCGATCCGGAGTATCTTTATCTTCGGTTTTTTTTGATACCATCAAGCCGATGATACGATCCTTCGCCATGGCTTCATCAACCAGCTGGACGGATTCACCTTGCAGGACCACCAGCGGCAATACCATTTTGGGAAAAAGTGCGGCATCATACAATGGCAAAATCGGAAGAATTTCCGGTATCTTTTCTGCATCCAATTCCATGGGTGACTGTTGATCAGCCATAATGACCTCCATCTGTCTGTCTTTGTGAATAATTGAATATTTTCAAGTGAAGACATGAAGACTAGCCGTCCTGAATCGGTACTTTATGCGTCCGTTCGGGCGGCAGTTTTGCCAGTCGAATTTCCAGCAACCCGTTTTGGTAGGCGGCGGAGACTACTTCCGGATCGATGGGTGCCGGCAAAAAAAGAATGCGCTCGAATTTACCGTACTGAATTTCAGCAAGTCGATAGGTTGCATTGGGGGAACAATGCCTCGCAATACGATTCCCCTGTATCCTGACCGCCTTGCTGCTGATTTCAACATCCAGGTCCTCTTTGTCGACGCCCGGAATCTCGGCCAGAATAATGACCTCATCCGGAGTTTCGTTCATGTCCATCGGAGGCTTCCAGGTACGTTCAGCCAGTGTGAAACCCGGGCTCACCGATCGGAAAATATCTTCAATTGACTTTTCAAATTTGGAACCAAGTTGACCGAAATCATCTAAGAATCGTATTTTGATGTACTCCATTGCCGGCTCCTAATGCTTGTAATTTTATTTTCTTCTCCTGCATGCCAAGTTGAGGCAAAATAACACCAAAACACTGGTTTGTAAAGAGAAGTTGGAAGCTTGACAAGGATAGCGGCATGCTTTAAGTTGAGAATACTTAAAGACCCCGAGGCCCTTATCTATTTCCATGCCGATTGTTTGGTAGGTGTATTTAACAATTTCGATTGGGTGCTGCAACCAAATGCAATGCTGTCGATTCAAAAAAGACAGCGTCTAGCGATTCATAAAATATTCATTTTTCGATGTTTAAAAGTCAATTCCGGCTCGTCCGGGTCAGGAGGTTTGCGCATGACTCTGGTAAAATGGGATCCGTTCAGGGATGTGGAGAAGCTCCAGAACCGAATTAATCGAATGTTCGAAGATTCCTTCGGTCATACGCGCAATCCGGATCCTGAAACGAGTCTGTGTGCCTGGCGACCTCCGGTTGATATTTACGAAACCGAAAACGGAATTGTACTAGCGGCGGAGCTGCCCGGCGTCGGTAAAGAAAATATTTCCGTCGAGGTTAAAGATAATATTCTGACTCTCAAGGGAGAGCGCACGGCCAATCAGAATATACGGGGAAAAAATTTCTACCGTCATGAGCGCTGTTATGGAACGTTTCAAAGGTCATTTACCCTTCAGCAAAATATTCAACCCAATCTGATTAAGGCGACCTTTAAAGACGGCGTGCTGGAAATAGAAATCCCCAAACCCGAAGAAGAACAGCCCAGGCAGATTTCGGTAAAAGTTGAATAAGGATAAACGACCCAACTTTCAAATCGTTGTCAAGTCCCAGTACTTTCTATATTTCGGTGTGCTGGGAATTTTTTTGCCCTATTTTAATCTGTATTGCTATCACCTCGGATTTTCAGGCCTACAAATCGGTCTTCTAGCGGCGTTGAGATCGATGACCCTGGTTTTATTTCCGTTGATCTGGGGCGCTTTGGCCGATCGCTTTCATATTCGCAAGCCGATATATATCCTCTGTAATTTCATCAGCACATCCACCTGGGTATTTTTTCTGTTCAGCGTTGATTTCTGGCCGATGCTGCTCATCACGGCATTTTACGGAATGTTTTATGCACCCATTATATCCTTTTTAGAAGCTGTCACCATGGATGTGCTGGGTGCCGAGAAAAAAAGCTACGGCCGCATACGGGCCTGGGGATCGGCCAGTTTTATCGCCATGGTCCTTGTGATCGGAAGAATTATCGATCTTTATGCGGTCGATATCATCCTTGTTCTTGTTTTGGCCGGCTCTTTGATGCTGGCTGCAATTAGTCCTTGCATACCTGCCGTTAAGACCTCCCAAAAAAAAAATTTAAGACTGGCTGCCGGTTCTCTTTTCGAAAAACGCGTTATTGTTTTTTTATTCTGCGCGTTTTTGATGCTGGTCAGCCATGGTGCCTACTACGGTTTTTTTTCGATCCACCTGGAAAATTTAGGGTATCACAGCACTTTCATCGGGTTATCCTGGGCTCTGGCATCAACGGCTGAAATACTGGTGATGGTTAAGTCAAAAAGCATATTCAACCGATTTTCCCTGGAAAATGTTCTTTTTTTTTCATTTCTGATGGCGGCCGTCAGATGGATGATCCTCTTTTTTTCAGAATCTGCCGCCATCATACTGCTGTCACAGACTTTGCATTCCGTAACCTACGGCACCTTTCACATGGCCAGCATCCTGTACGTCGACCGGTTGGCGCCGGTAAACGCCAAAACCCTGGGCCAAGCGGTTAATAACGGCCTGACCTATGGATTCGGATTAATGCTGGGCTTTTTTATCAATGGCTATCT
>JBAVYC010001421.1:0-3154 GCA_049698595.1 Desulfobacterales bacterium
TTTTAGGTTTCCCACAGCTGTTGGAAAACCGGACACCTCCGGTATCACATGCAGCAGGATAATTTCCGAGTTAAATGTTTTTGCCACCGATACAGCCGCCTGAACGGTTTGATCGGAATCCTCGCCAAAGTTTGTAGCCACAAGAATTTTTTCTAAAAGCTTTATAGCGCTCTCCTTTACAGTTCTAAGAATGCCTCAAAAAGACGCAGGCCTTCACCTTCTTTCTTTACGACTATGATCGGTATTCGTGCAGACCGGATGACCTGTTCAGGCACACTCCCTATCAGGACGGCGGCATCATAACTTCTTCGTCAACCTACCATTCGGGGGTCTTATTTGAATGGTATAATTTCTTGTGCCATAATGCTTTCACCTCGTTGATGATAGTTTTGTTGCCAAAAATTATCAACCAAATCCCGCAACCCACGCAAAAATCGAATCAGGATTTACTATAGCATATTGAGAATATTTTATTTACGCTTATGTTGAGTTTATCGGTTTATGATATTAATTTAAACGTTGAACCGCTTATCAGCTCAACAGTCTCATCGCCGGTCGTGAAAACCTGCTCTTCCGGCAAATAATCACAAAAGGAGGAAGATATGAATACCGCTGAAGATATCGTTAATGACAAAAATCAGCAAATACTCACCGTTTCCTTTGATGATACCGTTCAGACGGCCTGTGAATTCATGGTGAAGAATAAAATCGGTGCCGTGCTGGTTGAAAAAAATGAAGAATATGTCGGAGTTTGGACAGAGCGTGATCTGTTGCGCAATATTACGAAGGAAGGCTTTGACCCCAAGACCGCCAAGGTCGGCAACTACATGTCCTCCCCGCTTCGCACGGCACCCCACGATACGCTCACCCATAAACTTGAAGAAATGTTTCTGGGATTGTTCGTTCGGCATTTGGTTATCGAAAAAAAGAGCCATTATATCGGTTTTATTTCAATCGGCGATGTGCTGAGAGCCAGCTTGCTTGAAAAGGATCGCCAATTTAAAAAAGTTAACGCTTTAGCCAGTTGGGACTATTATGAGAATTGGAAATGGGGTCGACAAAAGAAAAAGTGATTATCCTCCGAAATCATCGAAGGCAATCATCTCCGGTTCAACGCCCAAACTGTCCAGCATGGTTTCGACGGCTGCAAGCATCATGGGCGGTCCGCAGAGGTAGTATTCGATTTCAGCGGGGTCCGGGTGGTTATTGAGGTATTCATCGTGGGCTACCTGATGAATGAAGCCAACCGGCCCATCCCATTCGTCTTCGGGCTGGGGATCGGACAAGGCCACGTAATATGAAAAATTTTCAAAGTTTTTTTCCAACTCTTTAAATTCCTCGTCGTAAAACATTTCGCTTTTGGAACGGGCGCCATACCAGAACGTTATCTTACGATCGGTTTTCTCCGTTAACAGGTTGTGAAAAATATGGGCCCGCAAAGGGGCCATGCCGGCGCCGCCGCCGATGAAACACATTTCACGCTGGGTGTCTTTGACGAAGAAATCTCCGTAAGGTCCGCTCAGACTCACCCGATCGCCCGGTTTTAGCGTAAACAGGTAAGACGATGCCACGCCGGGCGGTATGTCAGCGGCACCCGGCGGGGGTGTGGCGACCCGGATGGTAAATCGCAGTTCATCTTCGGCCGGGGTGTTGGCCATGGAATAGGCCCGATACACCGGTTCCTCGCCGCGTGCCTTCAGACCCCAGAAATCAAAGCGGTCCCAGACCTTTTTGTAGGTTTCTCCTACCTGAATCTCTCGGTAGGAGCGCTCGTATTCGGGGATGTCGATCTGAATGTAAGAACCGGTGATAAAATCCATTTTCTGCCCTGGATCGAGCTTGAGCCGCAATTCTTTGATAAACGATGCTACGTTTTCATTGGAAACCACCGTTGCAGTGTACTTTTTAATATTGAAAATCTCGCTTGGAATTCGGATTTTCATATCCTCTTTGACTTTCAGTTGGCAGGACAGGCGAATATGGTCGAGTTTCTCGTTGCGGCTCAGGTGGGCCAGTTCGGTCGGAAGTATGTCCCGGCCGCCCTCGGTGACTTTACATTTGCACACACCGCAGCTGCCTTTGCCGCCACAGGCCGAGGGCAGCAGGATGTCATTTTGGCTCAACGACGCCAGCAGCGTGGTCCCGGTCGGCGCCTGGATGCTTTTGTCCGGATCGTCGTTGATGACTATTTTGCGATCGCCCTTTAACACCACTTTGGATTCGACCAGCAAAAGCGCACCGACCAGAAAAATAACGACCCCCAGGAAAACAGCCATGGAGATGAAATAGGTATCGAGCAATGTGAACTCCTAGTATCGGTTGAGCCCGTCGGCCCGTTGAGCCGGTTGGCTGGTTTGGCTAGTTGTGACGGTTTGGCCGGTTAATTACTTTAGACTCTTTTTACAATTTCTCGCAATACATATTGCACTTACGAGAATATAGACCCGACCGGCAAATGCGTTAACGGGCTCAACGGACAAACCGGCTTAACGGGCCAACCGATTCATAAGGATATTCCCGCAAATAGCATAAATCCGATGGCTATCAACCCGGTGGTTATCATGTTGATGGCGAATCCTTGAAGGCCCTCAGGCACATCGGCGTAACGCAGCTTTCGCTGAATAGCCGCCATGGAAATGATGGCCAGCGCCCAACCGGCACCAGAGCCCATACCGTAAACCACCGTCTCACTAAAGGTGTAGTCGCGTTCAACCATGAAAAGCGAAACGCCTAAAATGGCACAGTTTACGGTAATCAACGGAAGAAAGACACCTAAGGCAGCGTAAAGCCCCGGTGAAAACCGGTCGATGACCATTTCCAGGGCCTGAACGATGGCGGCGATGGTTGCAATGAATAGCACCAGTTTTAAAAAGCTTAAATTAATTTCCGGCAGTCCGGCCCATGCCAAGGCGCCAGGGGCCAGCAAAAAGCTATAAATCAGCCAGTTTGCCGGCGTGGTGATGGTCAATACAAAGACCACCGCAATCCCAAGTCCGGTGGCCGTCGTCATATTCTTAGAAATTGCCAGAAAAGAACACATCCCCAGAAAATAGGCCAGAAGAATGTTCCCCACAAAAATTGAATTGAGTGCGATGCCGATCAGGTTTTCCATGGTTCTGGTTGTCCGTTTGTCCGTTAGCCGGTTGAGCCCGTT
>JBAVYC010001422.1:0-1562 GCA_049698595.1 Desulfobacterales bacterium
TAACTAGATACTGATTTTCATCCGTCAATCGTCAATTCCCCGATAAAGCGGGATTTACACTTCACGACCACCCCGCGAGCGGGATCTCTCTCCGAGCCGCAGGATCTGCGAGCCGGAGGCCGCTGCACTACGACCGGCTTAGATTGTCCGGGTTAGGAGATTCATGAATGTTCCGTAAACGCAAGGCCGGAATTCGTCGCAATTCGGGGTTCAGTCTGAATGTCATGACCGATGATGAGGCCAACGAAATTCATTTGGCCACCCTGGAAGTGCTGAAAGAAACCGGTGTCTTTGTTGAAAGTGAGGAGGCTCTCGAGGTGCTGGACGGCGGAGGCTGCCGGGTCGATCCCAAAACGAAAACCATAAAATTCCCTGCCTGGGTGGTGGAAGATGCCATTCGTACGGCGCCGGCGACCTTTATCGCCTGCGGACGCAGGCCCGAAGATGACATTGTTTTGGAAGATAATCGGGTTTCATTTACCAATTTTGGTGAAGGCATCATGTTCGTTGACCCCTACACCGGTGACCATAGAGACAGCACCAAGGCGGATGTGGCAAAGGCTGCGCGCATCATCGATGCCCTCGAGCATATCGGAACCTATGAAAGAGCCATGTGCTCCCACGATAAACCCCACCAGGTGCAGGCGCTGCACAATGCCGAGGCATCCCTGATCAACACGACCAAACATCATTGGCTGTGTCCGGTAGACCGGTATCAGGCACCAAAAATCATAGACATGTGCGCCGCAATTGTCGGGGGCAGAGAGAAGCTCAGGCAGCGGCCGCTGCTTACGTTTGCAACCTGCCCGATCAGTCCCCTCAAACTGCCGGAACATCATTGTGAAATCATATTAGAAGCCGGCAGAAGCGGCCTTGGCGTTCTGGTCATCGGGATGGCCTTGTCCGGCGCTTCCAGCCCGGTCCATCCGGCCGGAACGCTGGTAATTCAAAATTGTGAGGTCCTTTCCAGCCTGGTTTTAAGTCAATTGTTCAGTAAGGGAACGCCCTTTATCTATGGCAGTTCGACCTGCCCCATGGATCTGAAAAAAGCCACGGCGACCGTGGGTTCTCCGGAGCTTGCCATGATCAGTGCGGCAGTGGCGCGGCTGGCCCGCTTTTACAGTTTACCGTGCTTTGTGGCCGGTGGTTAGGGCGACAGCAAGGTGGTTGATGCCCAGTCGGGTCACGAAAAAACCATCACAGGCATGCTACCGGCGCTGGCAGGTGCCAACGTCATCTATGGGTTGGGAATGCTTGAGATGGGAATCACCTTCGACCTGGCACAACTTGTACTGGATAATGAAATCGCCGGGATGATTTTGTATTCGCTGAACGGAATCGTCGTCAACGACGAAACGCTGTCGGTGGATGTCATTAGAGAAATGGGCATCGGCAAAGACTATCTGGCCCACGCGAGTACCTATAAGCACATGAAATCCCAATCCCAGGTCCAACTCATCGACCGCAGGATGCGTGAGGATTGGGAGGCAGCCGGTTCTACGGACATATACAAACGCGCCCATAGCAGGGTGATAGAAATTCTGGAAACCTATGCGCCCGCG
>JBAVYC010001423.1:0-5705 GCA_049698595.1 Desulfobacterales bacterium
GTTCAGGCTTGGGGTGAAACTATGTTTACTATACCATTGAATTTTATTCAGCTATTTTATTCTCACCCACTTTATTAAAGACCGTTAAATTGCTTTGGCGACTTTGTTTTGCTGATGCTTATCATCGGCCTGTCAACAACCCTTAATTGATTTGGAAAAGGAGGCTAACATGAAACCAATCTTCAAAATTTTTCTAACAATTGCCATTTTCTGTAGCTTTACTTTTGCAGGTTTTTCCCAGGCCTTGGCTGTAGATGCCAAATTCGATATCAACAAGATGTCCGACATGTCTGATTTTGATCCGAACAATCCGGTTCTTGCTTCTGGAGATGTTGTTAAAATCGGCCTTCTGCAGATCTTTTCAGGACCAGGTGCCGGCAACGGTGAAATATTCTGGGCCACCTGCAACTGGGTCGCCCATGACATCAACAAGCGCGGTGGCCTTATGATCGACGGCAAGAAGAAAAAAATACTGTTTGTCAAGGGCGATACCAAAGGAAAACCTGCCGATACCAAAAAGGCGGCTGAAAGGCTTGTATTGCAGGACAAGGTCGATATTTTATGGGGAACCTCCGGCAGCCATCTGGCAGCCATCATTTCACAGGTTGCTGCAAAGTACAAAGTCATCCATGTAAACACCCTGGCCTGCTCCGATTATCTGATGGATGCGGAACATTTTAGCCCCTATGTTTTTCAGACCTTCACGAGAAACAGCACCTTCGGCCAGGCCGGCGCCTATTACTACGGCCAGGTTCGCAAAAAGGAAAAGAAATTTTATATCCTTTGCCAGGACTATGCCTTCGGTCACTCCCTGGCGGATGAATTCAAGATCGGCCTGAAAAAATACTTTCCGGATGCTGAAATTGTGGGCGAGGATTACCATCCGTTATTTGCCAAGGATTTTGCGCCTTACGTAACGAAAATAAAAGCCTCTGGTGCTGAGGTCATCTATACCGGTGACTGGTTGCCCGATGGCGGCAACCTGGTCAAAGCCTGCCGTGATATGGGTATCAATATCCCGCTGCTTAACATTTTTATCGATGAGCCCAATGCGCTGCACGCCATTGGCGTTGAGGGCACCAAAGGGCTGGTCAATATGAATCATTATATGGGGGACCTTAAAGATCCGGCTCGTGCAAAATTCAGCAAAGTCTGGGGTGATCTATGGGCCAACAAGTGGCAGAAACCCTACAATACCTGGCTGTACAAATGGCCGGCCGGAACCATCGGCGACAATATCATGGTTAACTACTGGCTGATGAGCGTTCTCGAGCGGGCCGCAAGTACCGATCCGGAAAAGATCATCAAGGTGTGGGAAGGAGACGAATATCAAACCACTGCCGGGGTGCTGAAGATGAGGGCCGATGACCATACTGCCATCAGAGACATGTATATCACGGAATATGTGCCGCCTCCAGAGCAAAAGGTTTCTATGACGGTAGAGCCCTACTACTGGTTTGAAGGGATTTCCAGTACCGGCAAGATCGTCACCATTCCGGCAAAATACTGCATACCTACTTTGGACCCGAAACTCAAAGGACGTGCGAGCAAATAAGTGTTTAGACCATTTAATCCCCCCCCCCCAAGCCTGCTCTTGCCATTCGGTGGGGGCAGGTCACGGCGGGGGTATACCCAGTTTGCGTCAACATCTTAAACAGGAGATAAAACCGTAATGGATTCAACGACCGCGATGTACGTCGCACAGACCCTCAATGGGTTGGCATACGGTATGCTGCTCTTTTTACTGGCATCCGGTCTTACCCTGATCTTCGGTATGATGGGGATTCTAAATATCGCCCATGCCTCCTTCTTTATGCTTTCTGCCTATTTTTGTCATACTTTTCTGGACATGACCGGCAGTTTCTGGTTGGCGCTCCTGGTGGCTCCGGTTGTTACAGCCGTCTTCGGTGTGATTTGCGAGCGTTTTCTTCTCAGAAGGGTACACGCGTTCGGTCATATCGGCGAACTGTTGATCACCGTGGGGATATCCTTAGTCATTTTAGAGGGCATTAAATTTTTTTGGGGAACAGAATCTTTGCTGATTGCCGTGCCGAAGTCGCTGAACGGATTCATACCGATTGTCGATCTGAATTATCCGGTCTATCGGATTTTTATTATCGGCCTGGCACTTTTGATTTTGGTGCTTATGGCCATCATCCTTTATAAAACAAGGCTGGGGATGGTGATTCGTGCAGCTGTTTCCGATGCCGATATGGTCAATGCCCTCGGGGTCAATGTGCCGATTGTTTTTATGCTCGTTTTCGGCATCGGAACCTGGCTGGCAGGTGTCGCCGGCGTCATTATCACGCCAATCCTAACCGTGTTCCCCGGTATGGCGGATCAGGTCGGAATGGATGCCTTTGTCGTGGTCGTGACCGGTGGCTTCGGCAGTCTGCTGGGAGCATTTATCGTAGCATTATTTCTCGGAGAGTTAAATGCATTCGGGATTCAATTCATACCCAAACTTGCACCGGTGCTGATGTTCGCTTTTATGGCAATTGTCCTGGCGTTTAAACCAATGGGCTTATTTGGAGAGAGGGAATGAAGACCAATCTGTTTAACAGGATTTTTTTAGTCGCAATACTCGTCATAGCAGCGTTCATTCCGATGATCTTCGGTATCTATTACAGCAATGTGATCGTGCTGTTTGCCATATTTGCATTGTATGCGGTGAGCTACAATCTACTCTTGGGTTATGCCGGACTTCTCAGTTTTGGGCATGCGATGTTCTTCGGGGGCGGTGCCTATGCCACAGCCCTGGTACTAACGCACATCCCGGGCTTTCCGTTATTGTTGGCGCTTTTGACCGGCGGCCTGGCCGCAGTTGTCCTGGCCTTAATCGTAAGCCCCCTGTTGGTCAGGGTCAGCGGGACTGCCTTCGCCATGCTGACACTTGCCTTTGGCCAGCTTTTATATGTGATTTGTTTAAAATACAGGGAAATCACCGGCGGTGAGGACGGTGTCGGAGGATTTCCGATCCCATCGTTTAACATCCCGGGAATCGTTTCCATCGACATGACGGATCCGCTGAAATATTATTACTTTGCCATTATTGTCATTGTGTTGAGCCTCTTTATCATCTGGTTTTTTACGAAAACACCATTCGGCCAGATCATCGTCAGCATCCGCGATAATGCCAACCGGGTCGATTATCTGGGATTTAAAGTGCCGCACTCCAAAGCCATAATTTTCATTGTTTCCGGTTTCTTTGCCGGAATTTCCGGCGCGCTGTATGCGATGCTCCAGGATTTAGTCTCCACTGACGGCGCCTTGACTGTTTACATGTCCTTTTTTCCAATAATGATGGCTTTTATCGGCGGGATTGGAAGCTACTTTGGGCCCGTTTATGGTGCAGCTATCATGACCATCATTGATGAAGTGGCCTCTGCCTACACCGAACGCTTCGAGCTGGTAACCGGCATCATTTTCATTCTGGTGGTGATGTTTGCGCCAATGGGATTTTCCGGTTTTCTCGATTATGTCAAAACCAAATGGTCTGCCAGATCATCGTATCAGAGTATTGCGGAGGAAGTTCCATGAATATATTGGAGACAAAAGGACTCCATCACGATTTCAAAGGATTGAAAGTTTTATTTGATGTCGACCTTGAAATAGAGGAAGGTGAGCGGCATGCCATTATCGGACCTAATGGTGCCGGGAAAACAACTCTTTTCAATGTAATTACCGGAACCTATGAACCAAGTGCGGGACAAGTGTTTTTTAAAGGAAAAGATATTACCGGTTATAAACCCCATAAATTGACACGTCTTGGTATGGGGCGTTCTTTTCAGATCACCAGCACGTTTACCCGGCTGACTGCCTTTCAGAATATTCGAATGGGAGTATTGTCCAAACGACGGATTCGATTCAATTTGTTTCAATTGTTGGATGGCATGCATGAAGTTACCCAAGAAACCGATCAAATTCTCAAACGCATCAATCTGCATGGTGAGCGCGACGTGCCCGCAAGTGCCCTTTCATACGGCAAAAGCCGATCATTGGAGATCAGCATGGCCCTGGCGACGGATCCGCACCTGGTAATGCTGGACGAACCCACGGCCGGCATGTCGGTGGATGAAACCCGCGCAGCGGTGGAGCTGATCCGGAAACTCACCGAAGGTAAAACTATGGTGATTATCGAGCATGATATGGATGTGGTTTTTTCCCTGGCCGACCGCATCACCGTTCTGCATCTAGGTGCAATTTTGACTACTGGAACACCAAACGAAATCCGGGAAAACCAGGCCGTCAAGGACGCCTATTTAGGCGATTTGGAGGTTTAAAGATGCTGCTAGAGGTTAAAGGCCTGAACACATTTTACGGTGAAAGCCATGTGCTGCAAAACATGTCTGTTGCCGTAAACCAGGGCGAAATTGTAGCCCTTTTGGGGCGCAACGGCATGGGTAAAAGTACGACGATGAAATCCATCATGGGCCTGGCCAAACCGAAATCCGGAACGGTTATATTTCAAGGCAAAGATATCACGAAGTTTCCGCCCTACAAAACGGCCAGGGCCGGTATCGGTTATGTACCGGAAGAAAGACGAATCTTTCCGAATTTATCGGTTCTGGACAATTTAAAAATGGGCATCAAACACGGCGCTGCCGCTAAAAGCGGCGCTGAGAACAAATGGACGATCGAGCGTATTTTCGATCACTTTCCGTTTATGAAAGCGCGCACCCACCAGAAAGGCGCCCTGCTCTCCGGCGGAGAGCAGCAGCTGCTGGCCATCGGGCGGACGTTGATGGGCAATCCGGATCTGTTACTGGTAGACGAACCCACCGAAGGTCTGGCTCCGGTAACGGTCAAAGAAGTTCGTGACATTCTGGCAGAGATCAACAAGGCCGGCGTCTCAATTCTCCTGGTCGAACACAATCTTAAAGTGGCCATGTCGCTGACAGACAGGGTCTATCTGATGGGCAAAGCCCATCTTGGTTTCACCGGGACCAAAGCGGAACTGGAGGCCCGGCCGGATATTCGAGCCAAATATCTGGAAGTGTAGCCGGGGTGGGGGTTACGCGTTGTGCGTTGCAGGTCACGCGTTGCGCGTGGTTAGTGGTGAGTTGCAGATAAAAGGGGCATAGCGCAGAGAAACAAAATCGGGGGCCTGTGGAGGGTTACTAAAAAAAGATGAACATCGAACGTCCAATGTCGAATATTGAATGTAAAAAATTAAGAAACATAAATAAACATTTAAAATTATAATATAAATTAATTATTTTCTTATTTTTAATCCAAAATCATAAATCGAGATAGGGTTATGCGATTGCGGATATCGAATTGAATGGATTTTATACGCAGTTGAGAGGGATTATGGAAAAGGTAAAATTTCGCAATATCGGTGACATTGAAAAGTTTGAAAACACCCCGATTGAAGAACGGATGCAGGCTTTCAATACCTACGACCTGCTTAAGAATGGCGCTGCCATTAACCCGGAGGCCACGGCAATCAGCTTTTTTCTCGCGGGCGACACCTACGACCAGCCGATGCAGGTATCCTATCGGGATCTGATGGCCAATATCACCCAAACGGCCAATTTATTCCATGATCTGGGGGTCGGGCCGGCTGACGTGATATCCTATCTCCTGCCCAATCTGCCCCAAACCCATTATATACTCTGGGGCGGCGAGGCTGCCGGGATCGTCAACCCCATCAATCCCCTGCTGGAACCTGCCACCATTGCCGAAATCTGCCAGGCCGCCGG
>JBAVYC010001424.1:0-2873 GCA_049698595.1 Desulfobacterales bacterium
TGGGTGCGGCTCTTTTGCGACGACCTTCGTTAACGGTTAGCGGCAGTTTATATTGCTTCATACCAGACAAATTATCTTATTTGATTACTTTCAGATGATCGCCTTTAACAGTCGAAAGCGAAGTACTAGTAGATGGCACGATGCCGGCGGCGTAGAGAGTCTGATGGTTCCTTTCGTACTCGCGAGCTTCATGGAAAGTCCAGTACTCGTCGAAGTCGCGACTGGATCGAAGGGCGCGCAGTCGTAAAACGGCTTCGGCGCCGTTCAGACTCCAGCGGGCGCCGGTTACTGCCATACGGTCTTTCACCAAGTGCCGGCAGGCGCCTTCGATAACTCCTGTGGCAACGGGCAATCCATTGGCAAGGTAGTGATCATACCGGAGATAGGGAGAATGATTGGACAAATAGCGTGCGCAAACGTCCACGGACTCGCGTGCTTTAACAGACAGACCACGAAGTGTTGCACTTCGACGCATTCCCCCTGCCATCAAGCCTGCCTTTCCCCGAAGAGTTTCAAGCAGACGATGCCGGACCCAGTTTTCCAACTCCGGCCCGGGGGCAGGGTGAAACACTCTTGCAGCATCCCACAGGTACTCGATGACGTGGATCAAATCGACAATGATCGTAAGATCAAGGCCGTTCTTTTTTGCCAGGCCTTTCAGGATGCGAATTTGACTCTTATTGCCATCAACCAGCGCAACCCAGGTCTTCTTATCGGTCGGGTCTCGATGGCGGGCCTCGGCCAACGCTTCTTCAATGACCTGTTCGGGTTCTTTCTCGAGACTAGCCCAGACACGCTTTTGCTCCGGACGGGGGCGTGGCGGGCCGCGATGGGGGGAACTGCTGTCGCCAACCAGTTCCTCGGGCGTTCGCACAAACGGCGCAATCGTATAGACAGCTGCCACGGTGGCCATGCGCTTGGCATTTTTCTTTTCCCCCTTGGACAGCCGCGTGCCCATTTTGTGTGTACGCGCCTCGGCGGCTTTCCGGGTTTGCTCCCGCAGGTCCTGGGTTCGCATCGTCACCCCCTTGCCATCGACGCTGATCGCCAACACCGAACCAGTGCCCTGACCTTCGCCGGGCAGTGCCTGCCGCGTCTGATAAAAGGAGTCGAAGTCCTGGGCCGCTCGCATGACCAGCTCTTCGATCTGGCGCTTGGGAACATGGCCGCCGGTGTTTTTGCCGATGCTCTCCAGTGTTTCGTCAAAAGAGTTCTTGGCGGCCTCTTCGGCCACGCGGCAACGCATCTCAAGAGAGTAGCGCTCATCGGGCAGATTGAGTTCGGCATCCAAAGGATGCAGACTCTCAGTTCCCTCCTGGCCGTATCCCGCTCGCTCTACCGAGACGGTTCCGAACACCGTTTCCAACTTTCGCTTCTGAAGACGCATCCGCGATCGCTCTTGCCCGTCTTCACCGCAAATCGGTTGGTCGCATTGGCCGGGGCCGCGGTTATCAAGGTGTTCCTGCAGCAGCATGCGCATCAGTTCCCGCCCCTTCTTTTCAAGCGCGCGCTCAAGTTCGCTGTGGGTCATCGCAGAGCTCTCCTTAGAGTCAAGGTATTCTATGATATGCTCAAATTTTTGTCGTGCCTGATCGTAGGACTGTTCCAGGGGCGACAGTTCAGCCAGTGCCGTCATCGCCCTTTACCCTCCATCTGTGAGCCTGCGCCTGGCATTTTTGACCAGTGGATACACCAGTACGGTTTTTACCTGGGCTCCATGACGCTTATGGGTTCGGTCCATGCGTCCTCGGCCGCTGGTTTCTCCCAAAACCGTCCAGTTGGCCGCACGATAACACCCTCCGTAAAACCGCTGACGGTCCACCAGTGTCTCCACCAACCAGGGATCCATCCCATATTGCCGCAGCCAGTCGGTGCGCAGCCGCTTAAGAACACGAGACAGCGCCATGCTGGCCAGGTTGCGGATGCGCGCTACCACCAGCAGGCGGCTGTTGTTGACGATGTGCTGCAGCCGCAGCTTGCGGGTCGCATCGTCCCAGCCGATCCATTGATCTCGAACCTTCATCCGCCAAGCCGGGCTCGAAAACTGCACGCACCCGACCACTTCGCGCTGGGGTCGACTGACGTAGGCCAAATACTGCAGCCGCGCACCGTAGGGCATCGCGTAGCCCAAATAGTGGTAACGGCTCAAAAGTTCCTGAAACAGCTGCCGCTGCTGCCGACTTTCTACCAGCTCTATCGCCAGGGGAGCAAACTCTTCCACACTGCCGGTAAGCTGGCTATGAACTTGCCCCTCTTCAGCGGGCGCAATGAGCTTCCTGGGTTTGCTCGATCCACACGACTTTTTTCCCGGAAGCGTCAAAACCCCTTGGCTCTCCAAACGCTCCAGAAGATCCCGGCACTCCCGAGCCTTGAGTCCGCCGCCGGGGCGTTTCCACTCCAACAGTTCGCATACCGTGTGGGCCAACTCCAGCCGGCTGATCCCGGCGCAGGTCTCGACAACCTCTTGGATCAGCGACACCTCTTGTGCGGTAAATTCCCGACCACAGAACCTCTGTTGATCCGTTGCTGTTTGCATGCCATTATCCTTTCTCTATTATCACGTAACAGAACAATGGCGTCTTGTCCAGCAAAAAATGGTCGCGGCTGCAAATATTTATCCCGGCTGCCCCCGATTCACTCTGGTTTCCAAACTGGCAAAATTGCAGACTTAGCACTTTGACCGAATGCTATCTCGCTAAAACCAGCATATGCTAGACTCAATAAATTGTATAACTAACCGTTTTTAAGCGGTTTTTAGGTCGTCACAAAAGAGCCGCACCCAAACAATATGAGAGTCAGAGCCATTCAATTCATTTGATAAAATGTGCCTTTTATATAGCATTTCAGCGTATGCTTAAGGGGACGTCTGTTAC
>JBAVYC010001425.1:0-1767 GCA_049698595.1 Desulfobacterales bacterium
ATGATTGATTACATTTACAAAAAGGAGGGGGAAAATGAAAAAAAAATCGTTAGTGATTTTGGCGTTGATTCCGGTCTGTGTCTTTTTGCTGCTTGCTTATACCGGTGCGGCATTTTCAGCATCTGAAAAACCGGTGGTGATTGGGTTTATCGGGCCTTTTGACAGCGACGCCGGCAAGAGCACCTTGAGAGGTGCTGAAATCGCCATCGAGGAAATCAATGCGGCCGGGGGGATGCTGGGAGGCCGCATGATTAAACTGGTCAAAGCCGATACCGCGCAGGACGTAACTGAAGGTATTAAAGCATATGAATATTTGAATGAAAATGAAAAGGTCGATTTTATCATCTCAGGCTGTGTGGATGATGTTTCTTTAGGGTGGTTGCCGCGCATGGTGGAATACAGAACACCGACTCTTGACACCTGGACCTCGTCCTATCTGGCCATTGAAAAAGTTCGCAATGAGTATGAAAAATATAAGATGTATTTCATGAATGTTCCCAACGATTGGGCTTTGGGTACTCAATACGTCGATTTCGGCAAGGACGTCCTTGCCAAGGAGTTGGGGTACAACACGACGGTAATAATGCAGGAAGACACGGCCTATGCAGCTGGCGTTTATGGATTAGTTGAGGCCATTTTACCTGAAGCCGGCATCAAAATGCTGGATCATATCGTATATGACGTTAATACAGTGGATTTCAGCCCAATTTACAATAAGATCATAAAAACCAAACCTGATTTTATCTATATAATCTCCTCGGTTAAATGTGTAGTTCCAACCTCCCAATATGTAAAAATGCAGGTGCCGATACCCATTACCGGCATTAACGTGGCTGCCGTCGGCCGTGAATTCTGGAAAGACACGGGCGGCATGGGAGGCGGCATGTCTACTTTTATGCCACCGCCTACTATTGGGATGGACATGGACCCACGCACTGAAAAATTTGTCAAAAAGTATCAGGCTAAGTATAAGAAGCGTCCGGTATATCCCCACTTTAACGGATTTAACGCCTATTACGGCATATACAACGCCGTCAACGCCGCCGAACGCGCCGGTGGCTTCAAACCCCTGGATGCATGGGTTAAGGAGATGGAAAACGAAGATATCAAACTTTACAAAGATGGGAAGCTTTGGCTCCGGTACGCTTATTGGAAACCGGGTGAGATCGAACCGCGTACCGAATTAGCCTGGCCCCATAACATTAAGTTCGATATTACCCCACCCTTCGATGAAGGGATCCCATCTGTTATCGTCATTCAATGGAATACCGACGGAACGGTTAAGTGTGTTTACCCGCCCAAGTACGCAAACGGCAAATTCGCCGTTCCGTCATGGTAAAAACGTAAATATTATTTAATGGTTAGGGGGACATGCAGTTCCCCCTTATTTTCTTGCTTGTGTTTCCAGACTGCAAAAAAACGGGAATTTAAAAATCATAAGAAATGCCGTTCTTTTGAGATCGATCCGCACAAAGGCCCGATAATAGCGGCACATGGGATATAAGGCACCACAGCATGATCGGAATAATCATTCAGGGATTTCTCATAAGTGGACTTTATGCGTTAATCGCGGTGGGATTTACCCTGATCTTCAGCGTGGGTCGGGTACTGAATCTGGCTTATGGCGTATATATTATGCTGGGTGGTTACGCCAATTATACCCTGGCCCAGGTGCTGGAGCTTTCTAAAGTAATCGGTTTGCTGGGGGCAATCGTTGTCGGCATACTTTTCGGCGTTATCACCTATTTTGGTATTGTAAAACGCCTG
>JBAVYC010001426.1:0-4512 GCA_049698595.1 Desulfobacterales bacterium
GTATAAAAATGCTGAATCAATTTCGGTCTACATAAATACGACGTAAACGGGTTGAGCTTGACTTGCAATTTTCCTTTTGCCATAATCGGTTCGTCAAAAATCACACAAATTAGTATTTTTGATTCTCACGACCACCATATTATTTGATGGCAACATCCAGCCTAACATCCTGAAATATCGTGGTTTCCAAAAGTGAATTGCATGAAAAAAGTTTTAAAAATCTGCATTCTCTGCTCCCGACCGGGCTGTGGCCGATAATCGGGAGCTCTATTCCAGGAACAAATCTAATGACAGGAAGATCAACTTCTCGTGTTCTAGCCTGTCATCAAATGATTTAGGTAAAGATTTTCAAGCCAAATAGATAAAGACCCAGGTTGGACTCAATCAAGATCAGAAAAGGAGGTTCTGGTATGAAGTATGTAGTTGGAATAGATACTGGAGGGACATTTACAGATTTGATCTGCGTTGATGAAGAGGGGGCCAGCATTATCATTAAAACGCCTTCGACACCGGAGGACCCCTCAACGGCGGTGGTTAACGGACTGAACGACATGGCCGTAAAACTGGCCAAAGATCTCCCTGGTCTTCTGAGCGATGTTACGCGAATCTGCCATGGGACGACTGTGACAACAAACACGGTTCTTACCTGGACCGGCGCTAAAGTCGGGCTGATTTGCACAAAGGGGTTCAGGGATACCCTGGGTATCCGTTTCGGCATTCGAGAAACGCCTTATGACTACACGATTCCGGCCCCCAAAGCACTGTCGCCCCGATACCTGAGGGTTCCCATCGAAGAACGGATCAAGTGGAATGGCGAGGTTGTCAAACCATTGAATGAAGCAGAAGTTCGAGAGGCCTGTCAATATTTTAAGGCCCAGGGCGTGGAAGCCATTGTTGTCGGATTTGTATGGTCATTTAAAAATCCAACCCACGAACGACGGGCGGTGGAGATCTGCCGGGAGGAGCTGCCCGATGTCTATGTTTGCGGCTCTTGTGATGTCCAGCCCGAAATACGCGAATACTGGCGCATCAGCACGGCAACCCTCAATGCCTATGTGGGACCGAATTTATCCGGATACCTTAAAAATCTGGTTAAAACACTGAAGGAATCCGGCTTTCAGGGGCAGCTTTTGGTTACCCAGTCCAATGCCGGCGTCATTTTCCCGGAAATTGCAATTGAACAGGCAGTTCGCACGATCCTTTCCGGCCCTGCCTGCGGTCCGGCGGCGGCAGCCTATCTGGCATCCCCTTTGGATTTAAGAAATCTTATCACGATTGATATGGGGGGCACGAGTCTGGATGCCTGTTTGATCAAAGACGGACAACCTTGTACGGCCCTGGAAACCGCTGTGGCAGGAGTGTATCACTTGAAGTTGCCGCTGATCGACGTGCATACGATCGGAGCCGGTGGCGGCAGTATTGCATGGCTGGACAAAATGAATGTTTTGCACGTAGGGCCTCAAAGCGCGGGCGCCGTTCCCGGTCCGGTCTGCTACAATAAGGGCGGCACTGAACCCACCAGCACGGATGCGGATCTGGTGCTGGGTTATTTAAATCCTGATTATTTTCTTGGCGGTGAAATGTCGGTGGATATCGAAATGGCACGAACGGCCATCAAGGAAAAGATTGCAGACCCGTTGGGTATAGACGTAATTACCGCGGCAAGGTCCATCCGGAAGGTCATCGATCACAGCATGTCCGATGCCATATCTCAGGTTTCGGTTGAACGGGGCGAAGATCCCAGAAAATACACCTTGGTGGCAGCCGGCGGGGCCGGGCCGGTCCACGTTGCTGATCTTGCAAGGCCGCTTGGGATCAACCAGATATTGATTTCAAGAACCTCTTCTATTTTTTGCGCCCTGGGAAGTATCATTGCCGATCTCCGTCACGACCTCGTACGTTCGGTGGTGGTCAAAACCAGCCAGGCCGGCGCCGATAAATTAAATATTACCTTCCGTGAGATGAAAACCGTAGGCGACGGTTATTTAGAGCGTGAAGGTATCGTTGCCGATGACCGCTATTACGGTAAATCCATCGATATGAGGTATAAGGGACAGTTTCACGAAGTAGAACTACCGATATCCGAGGCGGAGCTAACCGATGAAGGTATTGAAAGTATTGTCGAGGATTTTCATAAGAAACACGAAGAGCTCTATGCCTACAGGGATATCGTCGAGACAGAAATGATCAATCTGCGGTTGGCTGCTTACGGAAAGGTCGTGACGCCTTCCCGCAAAGCAATTGTTGAAAAATCTTCGGATGCCGCTAAATATGTCAAAGGTAAAAGAGATGTCTATTTTGAGAAAAAATTCGGATTTGTGCCCACCACTATTTATGATGGCGATAATATGGTCGCCGGAAATATTGTCGAGGGTCCTGCCATAATCGAGCAAAAAACGACAACCGTAGTCGTCCCGCCGATGGCCAGATTGGAAGTGACGGAATACGGGGATTATCTGGTGAAGCTAAAATAAAATGCCTGGAAAGGAGAATAATATGAGTCAGACAACACCATTTGAATTAAAGACAAATCCTGCAGATTTCAGTGTTATGGTCTCCGGCATGTTCACCATTGCGCGGGAAATGGGCAAGAACATGGAAAGGACGGCGCGTGCGCCGATTTACTTTTCCGCCCATGACTTTTCTACCACGCTCCTCACCCTGGACTGTGAATTATTGGCCCTTGCCGAGTATATTCCTGTGCTCATCGGCGCCACGCCGTTTGCGGCCAAGGCTGTCAAAGAGTATTTCAAGGACGACATTAACGAGGGAGATGTCTTCCTGGTTAACGATCCGTACACGTTGGATGCCGGAAATCAAATGGCCGATTGGTGCATTGTGTATCCGGTCTTCTGGAACGGCAAACAGGTTCTGTGGGTGGCAAACAAGGCCCACCAGCAGGATACGGGTGGCGGCGTACCCGGAGGGTACAATCCCGGGGCGATGGATATCTATGCTGAGGGTTTGCGGATTCCACCGGTGAAGATCTTTGAGAAGGGAAATGAAAGAAGAGATGTATTTAACCTGATCATGACCAATGTCCGGATTCCGGAAACCCAGCGGGGCGATTTGCTTTCCATGATTGGAGCGGCCAGGATCGGTGAAAGGAGGGCTCGCGTCATCTACGATACCTACGGCGAGGAAAAGGTCGACACCTTTATCGAAGATCTTATGAGCTATGGTGAATTTATGATGCGGGAGGAGATTGCCAAATTAAAAGATGGGGTCTACCACTGTGAAATTAAGGGGAATGAAGCATCCACACCGATTGTATGTGACCTGACCATACAAGGCAGCGACATGATTGTTGATTTCTCTAAAAGCGGCCCAATGTCCCCTGCCTATATCAACAGCCCGATTGCCAATACCTACAGCAGTGTTTACATGGCCTTGATGACCTCGGTCGGCAAAAAAATTCAATATCGCTGCGGCGGTTGCTACCGGCCGATAAACATTCTCACCACACCCGGCACGGTGACCCATGCCGCCCATCCGGCAACCCATGGCAATTGCACGAATTTTATCGCCAAACAGATCATCGAGGCTGTCTGGTCTGCTTTGGCCCAAACGGCTCCAAGTGAGGTCCCCGCCGGTTGGGGTTCCATCAATTACTGGGTATTTGCAGGATTGGATCATCGGCGCGGAGAGGGGTATGGAACCCCTGACTTTTTAGGTTGTTCAAGTGGCGCCGGAGCCATTTGGGGAACGGATGGCTGGCCGACGAATGGACCTCAAATTTGCAGTGGGACTCTGTATTACCCCGAGATTGAAGTCGCCGAGAGCATCTATCCCATTATTTGGGAAAAATGGGAATGGGCGACTGACTCCGGAGCGCCCGGTAAATGGCGAGGCGGCTGTGGTGTTGACAACATCTGGGTCGCCGATTGCGATCCAGAGCCGATTAATTTGGCTTACGCAGCAGAACCGTTTGACTACGAGGTAGCTCCGGCCATTGCCGGAGGTAAGGTGCCGAAGCCAAACTCTAAAAAGCTTATTTTTGCGGACGGAAAGGAGGAATCACCTGAAGCTGTCAGGCAACAAATGCTCTACCAGCTTCACACCGGAGATAAGTCTATTGACTATGTCATGGGAGGGGCAGGGGTTGGCAATCCTTTTTACCGCGACATTGAAGCAGTGCGAGAAGATGTCAGAGATGAGTTGGTATCCTTTGAGAGTGCCAAAAATGACTATGGTGTGGTGATTGATCCGAAAACCTTCGAGATCGATTATCCAGAAACCCAAAAGCTTCGAGAAAAGAAGACGACTTAACAAAACAATGTAAGCGTTCACAGGTTCAGAAGTTCAGGGTTCAAAGGTTTTGGGCTCCAAAGTCTACTCGTCCCTCCGGGGCGGTATGTCCTCTGTGCCGGAGGCAAGGGTACCTTACCGCAATATCCTAAAATCGTATTATTCTCACATATTTTCCATCACGCCTTGACACGGAAATGTTGCGGCTGAACAGTGTTCACCAATCAATGGAGCAGAGTCTGCGTGAACCCGGAACCCCTAAAC
>JBAVYC010001427.1:0-5594 GCA_049698595.1 Desulfobacterales bacterium
CGTAAAGACCTTGGCTTGTCCTCTTGAATTGCCTGCTGCCGCAATTTCCATAAACGGTCATACGCTGGCAGTCGAGTTGGCCACCACACCCAAAGCGCGCGCCTGTGGATTGTCCAATCGTGTTAAACTGTCTGAAAATCGTGGCATGTTATTTATCTATGCGACCCCTGGGCCAAGGACATTTTGGATGAAAGATACCCACATTCCCCTGTCTATTGCCTTTCTCGATGATTCCGGACTGATATCAAGCATACAAGATATGACGCCGATGCAAACCGATGAGCGCTATCGATCGTTACAGCCGGTAAGGTACGCACTTGAAGTAAATCAGGGATGGTTCGCTGAACATGGGATTGGTGTGGGGGATCTTGTTGAGATGAAATTGCCGCTGGTGATAGAAATACGCTAAAAAAGAGAATTTTAGATTTTGGATTGCAGATTTTGGATTTGTTGTATCGCTCCGCTCTATCCTTCTTTATTAAATTGATCCGCCGGCGGACCTTAAATCCAAAATCCCAATTCTAAAATCAAAAATTTTAAAGGAACAAAAATGGGATCACTTTAGAAAGGAAAAACTGCAAAAGATCTCATGATTTTCACCACCTAAGTTCTACTCAGTCTTTCTCGACACATCCAACCGCATCATTTCCCGGGTACCGAACAACTGTTTCAGATCTTCAACGATCAGGAATAGACAGGGGACCAACACCAGGGTGATCAGGGTCGCAAACACAATCCCGAATCCCAGGGAAACGGCCATTGGAATTAGAAACCGGGCTTGTCTGGACGTTTCGAAAATCATGGGGGCCAGACCGCCAAAGGTGGTCAGGGTGGTCAGCAGGACCGGCCGGAAGCGCTGGATTCCGGCGCTGTAAATGGCATCGTGGGCATTCATTTCAGATTTCTGCTCGCGATTGGCAAAATCGATGAGCACCAGGGAGTCATTGATCACGACTCCGGACAACGCCACCACGCCGAACATGCTCATAATGCTCAGGCTGTACCCCATGATCAGATGGCCTGTCACGGCACCCACAATACCGAAGGGAATGGACATCATAATGATCATGGGCTGAACAAAACTGTTGAAGGGCACGGCCAGCATGGCATAGATGACGACCAGGGCCATCAATAGGCCCGTTAGCAGGCTTTGCATGCTTTCGCGCCGGTCCGCCTGTCGGCCTTCAAAGCCGTAAGTCAGACCGGGATATTTCTGCTGTAACAGCGGCAATGTGTCGGTTAGCAGAGACTGGGTTACCTGATCGGCTTGACTTCGGGGGCGGACATCTGCCGAAACAGTGACGACTCGCCGGCCGTTACGGCGATCGATAGTGGTGTACGCCCGGCCGCGCTTTAATTCAACTGCCTCGTGCAAGGGTATTTCTATGCCGCCGGGGGTCCGTATAATCATTCGCTCCAGGTTGTATTCAGATGCTCGTTCTTCTCTGGGCAACCGCACCATGACTTTAACCTCGTTGCGGCCGCGCTGCTGACGCAACACCTCCGCGCCGTAATAGGCATGGCGAATCTTGCGAGCCACTTCCCGGGAGCGCAGCCCCAGACTACGTCCCTCCGGTTTGATTTGGAAATCGATCTGCTGCTTGCCCGGTGCAAAGCCGTCGTCAATATCCGTGACATTGGGAAAAAAACCCAGGGCCTGGGCCAGCTCCGCGCTGGCCTTTTCCAGAACATCGATGCGGCGATGACTCAATTCAAGGGAAATGGCGGCGCCCGAGCCCGGTCCACCGGCATCCGATTCAAATTTGAGAAACTCCAGACCGGGAAGGGTGCCGACGCTTTCGCGCCACAGTTCCGATAGCCTGGCGGTTGAGATGGGTCGCACCTCCGGCGGCGTCAGATAAACACGCACCCTGGTTTCGTTACCGTTGATGACGGCATAGATGCCCTCTACCAGACTATCGCCCCCGTTTTCACGTGCTATCTGCTGGGCTTTTTTGACCATAATCTGCTGTACCTGCTCGGTTTTTTGGACGGCCGTACCGAACGGGACTTTGGCCGTCACCATGGCATAGTCGGATTCCACCTTGGGAAACAGCTCAAACCCCATGCGGCCGCTTTTCACATAGGCCACCGTTACCAACAAAACGAAAATACCGGTGGACAGTGTCAAATATCGATAGCGCAGGGTCAGATTCAGAAACGGACCGTATTTTGTTCGTATCATCCGGGCGAAAAAATCACTGAAGCGCTGTTGCTTTCCGTGGAGCCAGCCGAATAGCCCGGCAGGATTTTCACGCTTGCGGTGGCCGAGGTGGGCCGGAAGAATAAACAGACTCTCGATGAGCGATACACCGAATACGCAGATGACCACCAGCGGAATCTGCCGGAACACCTTGCCCATAAAGCCGGGGACGAACAGCATGGGCATGAAGGCGACTATGTTGGTCAGCACGCTGAAGGTGACGGGCATCGCGATTTCCCGGGCGCCGCGCACGGCGGCTTCAAACCAGGAAAGCCCGCTTTGGCGATAATGATAGATATTTTCACCGGCGACAATGGCATCGTCCACCACAATACCCAGGGTAACGATAAAGGCGAACATGGAAATCAGGTTGATGCTGATGCCCAAGAGCGGCAGGAAAAGAAAAGCCCCGAGGATTGAGATCGGAATGCCAAGGCTGACCCAGAACGCCAGCCGGGCTTCCAGAAAAATAGCCAGCAGAACGAACACCAGACCCAGTCCGATATAACCGTTGCGCATCATGAGGTTCATGCGCTGGCGATAGATTTCCGATCGATCATTGCGTGCCACCAGCGCCAGTCCGGGCGGTAGATTTTGGTTGATGGTTTCAACCTGCCGGTGAACCGCATCCGAAACGGAGATGGGTGTCTGCTCGCCCACCCGGTAGACGGTGATCATCACCGCCGGCTTGCCGTCATAGGTGGCAAAATTGTCCGTTTCTTCAAATCCGTCTTTGATAACAGCGATATTTTCAAGCAGGACCTCGGTGCCGTCATTGGCTGTAATGATGGGGATTTTGCCGAATTCATGTCCCCAATCCCGCCGTTCCTTCATCCGGACCAGGATGTCGCCACCCTCGGTTTTGATGGCGCCAGCGGGCAATTCCACCGATGCCCGCCCGATCCTTTGGGCAACCTCTTCAAGGGTCAGGTTGTACGCCCGCAACGTTGCCTGGGAGAGTTCGATGCTGATTTCATAATTGCGGACGCCTTCCATCTCGACCTGGGTGATTTCAGGATCCTGGAGCAACCGGTCCCGAATATCTTCGGCCACTTCGCGCAGAATCCACTCGCTTTGATCGCCATGAAGCGCCAGGGAAACCACGTAGCGTTTGCGCTGGGCGATAACCACCACCGGATCTTCGGCTTCTTCCGGGAAGGACGAAATTCGATCGACTTCATTCTGGATGTCCTGAGCCAGGCGCTGGATATTTTCCCCTTCCAAAATTTCCACGGTCACCCTGCCGACGCCTTCCTGGGCCGACGCACTCATCTCCTTGATTCCCTCCAGGCCCTGAACGGCCTCCTCGACGGCCAGGACGATGGCGCGTTCCACCTCCTCCGGACTGGCACCGGGATAGGGCACGGTGATTGTCACGATATCGAGCTCAAAATCAGGGAATACTTCCTGTTTGATGCGGCTTCCCCAGATCAATCCGCCAACCAGGAACACAAGCATCAGCAGGTTGGCCGTTACCGAATGGCCGGCCATCCAGGCGATGGGACCTCGATATCTTTTTTTGTTCAAATGAAGTTTCATTGGGGTTATGGAGCAACCTGCAACGGCATGCCATTGACCGGCTTCGAAAGATCCGAAACAATCAATTGCTCACCCGGCTGGAGGCCGTCGATTAACAGGACCGTTTGTGCATCGCGCCACAAGGTTTCAACGGTGCGGATTTCAAGTTTGTCGTCTTTTGAGACGAGCCAGATACGGGTGTTGTCACGCAGGGCAGTGCGAGGGACGCGGTAGACATTTTTCAGCAGACGGCCTTCAATCTCAATGCGCACATACTCGCCGATCAAAAGCGGTGGGTGTTTTTTTCCCGCAATATTAAATCCTAAAGGATCCTTGACCTCGACGAGCACGCGGGCCATGCGGCCACCGGCTTCCAAATCTCCCAACAGCTTAATGGCGGTACCGGTGATTTCAATCCCGTTGCGGTAAAAAATTCGGACTTTGGAACCCGGCTCCCCGGAATTGCGCGGAATCATAATCCAGCTCAGACGATCTATCGGCATGGAGGCCTGAATCCAATATTCATCGGTTCCGACCAACTCGCCCAACTGGTCCTGGCCGGAGACCTGAGACCCGATATCCACATGTTTGGCCCGCACCATAGCGTTAAAGGGTGCCGTAATTTTCGTTCTGGCCAGGTTTAGCTGGGCCTTTTTTACATCGGCTTTTTCAGCGACCAGCATGGCCTGGGCCGCTGTCAACTGTGGTTTTTTGATCAACAGCGGCGACGGCTCCTTATTCTTTCCAGCCCGATTGCGGTTGATTTCACGCCACTCATCCTTGGCCGCCGCAGCCTCCGCCTGCAGGATCTTTAATTTGCTCTCCGCATCTTTTACCCTGGCTTTTGCTAGAGTGAGTGCCAATTCGTAATCCTGCGGGTCGATTTGCAGAATTTCCGACCCTTTTTTCAAGTAGCCGCCAACGCTGAACTCCGGATGAATAGACATGATCTCTCCGGCGACGCGGGACTCGAGAACGATCTCGTGCGCCGGAATCACGGTGCCCATGGCCGGTACCAGAATCTGTTCTTCCGCGGGGTGCACGCTGATCACCTGGACCAGGGGGAGCATTTTAACGGGTGGACGCTTGCGAGCTTTGGGCGCTGTTTTGCTGATATAGGCGGCGCCGGCAATTCCGGCAGCGATCAGCGCAATAGAAAGCACTATATTTATGACCCAACGGCGCCGGCGGTGCGATTCATCCCTTTTGCCTGATCCTGATTTGGCCGTCTCATTTGCTGGCGTTGACATGTTATTAATATAATACCGTTTGCGGATTCAATCAATCCTTACACCCCCGCCATTAAATTTCCTATTTTTTTGGAGAAATTGGAAGGGTCACCCACCTTGCCGCCCTCGCCGATGACGGCGAGATCGAGCAGCAGCTGGATATAGTCGGCGAGTTTCGGGTCGTCTTTATCGGCGTCAAACATAGCGCGGATTTTCTCCATCACCGGATGCGACATGTTGAGCTCCAGGGCCCGTTTGTTTTCCGGTACTTGCTGGCCGGTGGACTTAAGGATCTTTTCCATGTAACCGCTCATGTCATAGGTGTCGCCGGACAGACAGGCCACGGAGTCGGTCAGCCGGGTGGAGGGGCGGACTTCTTTGATGCTGTCTTCCAGCTGTACCCGGATATGCTTGAACAGACTCTCATACTGGCCCTTCTTCTCTTCGTCGACCTTGTCGATATCGAGATCACCTTTTTCCGCACTCCTCAGCTTTTTGCCGTCATATTCATTAAGTGCCTGGGTGACCCATTCGTCGATCGGATCGGTCATCAGCAGGACCTCAAAGTCCTTCGATTTGAGCTGCTCGAGCAGGGGACTGTTGATCAGAGCCGACATATTTTCACCGGTGATGTAATAGATTTC
>JBAVYC010001428.1:0-1996 GCA_049698595.1 Desulfobacterales bacterium
TTACAAGTTAGCGCGAATTACATGCTGAAAAAAAGCAACCGACGATTTCCACCGGATAAATTTAGATGCTATTTTCGATAACATTTAATCTGGCACTGGCAATTTTCACTCTGGGAACCATTTATCGGGTTATCCGGTGGTTTACGGTAAAGATCGGCCCGGATGCCGTTCAATTTCCAGTCCGAACCAGAATTTCGCGGGCTTTTACAGGTTTGTTTGCGGTTCTTTTCAGCCCTTACATCTTCCGGTTAATCAGGACGTTCTTCTTTCAGGTCATTTTTCAAGGCCATATCCTTAAAGAGGATCCCTGGCGCTGGCTGATGCATTTTACTATCTTTGCCGGCATCCTGCTGCTCGTTTTATTCCACGCGCTGGACGGCCAGATTACGGCCAACCTGTTTTCAGATTACGTTCCAACCGTGAACCCGTATCTTTTTCTACGGAATTTCTTCGGCGCTCTAGTGGTTCTGGGGATAGTGATCGCCGGCCTTCGCCGCCTGACTTCAAGGGGCTTAAAAACAATCTCAACCGCCCACGACGTGCTGGCCCTCGTGCTGCTGTCGATAATTTTAGTTACAGGGTTTATTCTTGAAGGCAGCCAAATTATCTCGGAGCCCATTTTCGATGAGATGGTTGAAGCGTACGGCGATCCCGAGGATTCCGATGCCCTCTCAGCCTTGCAAAGCTATTGGGCCAAAAATTACGGCGTGGTTTTTGCCGATCCACCTGATTTAAGCGATCCGGACCTTATGAAAGCCGGTGAGGAAGTTAATCTCGAAAGCTGTACCGACTGCCATGCCAGGCCAACCGCTGCATTTGTCTCGAACCCGATCAGCAAAATCATTAAGCCAGCCGGTGTCTGGGCAAATTCGATCCGACTCGATCTTATCCTCTGGCAGGTTCATTTTCTGTGTTGTTTCGCGATGCTGGCCTATTTGCCGTTCAGCAAGTTTATGCACCTTTTTACCAGCTCGCTCAGTTTAATGGTGCGCAGCCTGGAGGATGACGGTGCTTTGCAGCCGGCCAACCGGATCACCCGGCGGGTCATCTCTTTGGATGCCTGTATGAACTGCGGTCAATGCAGCCTGCATTGCTCGGTTGAACCCATCAATCGTGTGCTGGGGAACCTGGATATTCTGCCTTCCCATAAACTGGGGTCATTAAAAAAATATGTTCGAAAAGGACTGGCAACTGATTCCGAACTCTCCGATTTTACGGAAGGCAGCTTTATCTGTACCGAATGTTATCGCTGTACCCAGGTTTGCCCGGCGGGTATAAATCTGCAGGATCTGTGGTTGACCTCCAAAAACGACCTGGCATTAAGCGGGCCGTCGGCGCCCTATCATCAGGTACGCCAAGGGGATGCGTTCGGGCAGCCGGACCTGCAATCCGTCCGGGAATCTGTTGCCGCAGCCGGTGCTGGGCCGTGTTCTTTGGATTATGCCGGCAGTCCGGCGTCCTTTTCGGCCTGTATTCAGTGCGGGACCTGCACCAATGTGTGCCCGGTGGTCGCCGATTATCAGCAGGACCCCCAAATCATGGGTTATCTGGATGCTACGCCCCAGCAGATAGTGAACACTTACCGGCTGGGCATCACGGATCGGGTGTTGAATTCGAAGATGACCTGGGATTGTTTTATGTGCTTTAATTGCCAGGAACATTGTCCCAAGCAGATCCCGGTCGCTGAAATGATGTATGAACTCAGGAATAGAGGCTATAAAGGATGGAGGCAGGCTTGACCCGTATTGAGTGGTTAGTTGATTAGTTGATTGGTTAAAGAGTTGATTAAGTAAAAAAAGATGAAATCCACCTGAACTAATCAACCCGTCACCTATATTAACCAGTCAACCAAATCAACTAGTAAAGAGTCCGGGTCCAGTGGGCAAATACTTCGTTGATTGGTTTATGTGTTGATTGAGTTGATAAGATTTGATGGATCAAATCCTTTTAGCTTAATCAACCAGTCAACCAAATTAACCAATCAACTAATTACCCA
>JBAVYC010001429.1:0-4649 GCA_049698595.1 Desulfobacterales bacterium
GTGTTCCATCCCATGCCGTAAATGGAGAACATCAGAAACTGGATCATGGTAGACATGGCAAAAGAGGAATGCGACAGCAGCGGAAAGGTCAGCAAAAATATCAACACTGCACCGGCCACCATCAGATCGACACGGGGGAAATCGGAAAAGTCAAAAGTGTTTTTTATTGTTTCCATCCAAACAAGCCCCGGGGTCGGATTACCATAATCAGAAAATACGCCAGATAAACCCACATGTACTTAAACGAGGTCATGGGAACATCCATCATCCAATCCGAGTCAAAGGTATAGGCAAAAAAGTCCCAGAACCCGGGAATTTCCATAATGATACCCACCACAAGTCCGGCGAAAAATGCACCGGGTACGCTGCCGAACCCGCCCAATGCCACGATGGCAAAGGCGATCATGGTAAACAGCAGTCCGATGAAAGGACTCACCGACCAGAAGTTGACGATCAGCGCGCCGGCGATGCATACCGTACCGCACCCAATTCCCCAGGCCAGGGCGTTCATGCGCTCAGTGGGGATGCCCATATAACGGGCCGCCTGGGCATTGAGGGCCGTCGCTCTTAAGGCTTTACCGATTTTGGTGCGGTGCATCAGCATCCATACGCCCCAGAAGGCCAACACCGAAAATGCCGCCGCTGCCACTTTGGTAGCCGGCAGAATGACGCCCATCCCGAGGTCAAAACTTTTGCCGACCAGGATGCCGTGGTGCAAGGCGCGATCTTCCGATCCAAATATCAGCAACGCCAGATTTCTTAAAAGCAGCATCAGGCCGAAGGTGCCCAGCAGTTGGGCGATCATCGGACCTCTCAACAAAAATTTCACAAAACCGGTATAACATAGAACGCCCAGCAAGAATCCGACGATCGCGGCAAAGGGCAACGTCAGCAGCGGATCGATACCGGTGGCCTGGGCCGTCAGCAGGCCGGTATACATGCCGACCATGAGAAACTCGCCATGGGCAAAATTAACGATGTCCATGACGCCGAAAATGATCGTCAGTCCCAGTGCCACAATGGCCAGGACCATGCCGAGCAAAAGACCAGCGACGATGGAGCTTAGCAGGATGTCCATGAAGATCTATTACCCTCGTGTTTAATGCAACGTTCTTAAGGCATGGTTAACTATCTATATCGGTCTAATTTGATCAAGGAGTACTGGAATAGTGGAATGCTGGAGTAATGGATTTTTTCCAGTTCTCCAATACTCCACCACTCCATTACGCCAATATAATTAAACCCTTCCCGTCCCTCTAAAACGCAGAGGGACGGGTTATCGGTTCCGGACTGAATTTAAATTAAAACTTCGGGAAAGGATAAATCATGTCGGCAGAAGCCACATCAAAGGGATAGACGATCTCCAGTACGATCTGACCGTCAGCGCTTTTTTGGTATTGGCCGATCAAACCGGAGCCCAGCGTGTTCTGACCGATCTCATCTCCGGAGGCAGAAAATTTAATTCCGGCCCACGGCACTACCAGCTCGTCTCCCGGAATGTTAATTGCGTTGGCGGCCTTCTGGATAGCAGCCGGTTCGGTGGATGCGGCGTTTTCAAGCACATGCACCCAGGTCTGGAGACCGGTTAACGATCGGGCGGATGCGCCGGTCAGATCATTGCCGGTTTTGGCCTTGTAAAGCGCATTGACCTGTCCGGCAACCTTTTTAACCTGCACGACCTGGGGTAAAAATACGGTTCGGGTTAGAATACCGACCACGCTGTCACCCAAGGTGGCCCGGAATTCAGGCACTTCAAATCCGGCGTCCTGTCCCCAGACGACTTTGGGTTGGGCTTTCTGAGCTTTCAGCGTTTTGATCATCAGAATGGCGTCCGAAGTATAGGAAGCAAACAACATCACATCCGCGCGGGACGCTTTTAAGGACCGCACCTCGCTGGAGAGATCCGGTGCCTCCTTCGCATACAGCATGGATTTTCTGATATCATACCCATATTCTTTAGCAAATTGCTGAATCAATTCCGAAACGAAGGATCCCCATTCGGTTTTTTCACAGGCCGAGGATAGATTCATAATATCTTTTTTGGGAACCGCCTGAACACCTTTCACCTTGCCCTCGGTCAGGCCGTTTAGCATTTCAAAAAGATCCTTGGTAAACCAAACGTCGTGGGGGGTTGTGCGCCAAAACCATTTAAAGCCGCGTTTGGTCAGGGCGGGTGAGGTGGATGAACCGTTGATCATGGGAACGCCGTATTGTTCGGCGACGGCACTGACGGTTTTAGTGACAGAGCTGTGGTAACAGCCCAGTAGACCATCTACCTTATCGTCTAATATCAATTTCTTGGCCAGGTCCGCACCCAGGGTGGGGTTGCCTTCATGATCCTTGAAGATGATTTCAATTTTAGCGCCTCCCATGCTCGTGATACCGGCGGCTTTCGCCATGGTCATGTTGATATCCGCCATCGTATTGTTGGCGATCTCCACGGCGAGCTCCACGCCGGCACGAAGTTCACGGCCGGCCGCAGCGGCACCGCCGGTCAAGGGGTAGATGACGCCGATTTTGATTTCTTTTGCGGCCCAAGCACCTGCCGGTATGATAAGTCCGATGATCAGCACCATGCTCAATACGATTAATCCGCACCTTGGTATTGCTCTCATTTTTTTCTCCTCCTTTTCAACATTCGATGTTTGACGTTCGATGTTCTTTCTTTTTCTCAGTTAACCTCCCATAGTCCCCCGGCCTAAAAATAACTTAACGATTATGGGCATTTGGCATACAGACCTGTGAGCATTCAGAATTAAAGCGGTTTGACTCAATTCATAAGCCACCGGCTTGCCGGTGAGAATCCAAAAGGTTCTACCGTTACGACTAGGGCATGCTTTTTGGCGCAAATCTGATCACTGCCGGTGACTTATGAATTGAGATAAAAAAGAATTTTTGTGTAATTTTTTGCAATTTGCTGGTATAGGCCATGAGAGCAATCAGATATTTGGCAATGATGAATCGGTCAAGTCGTCATCAAAACAGACAGATCCGCTTAACAGAGATCATTCAATGTCACGAAAATATTCGAGGTATAGCGGCAGCTGTTTTAATGTCAGACATATCAAAAAAATTCTTTTTAAAAATCAGCGGTTACCAGCAGAGGTGGCCCAGGCCCCTTCCAGGGGCCATCCTCATACCCCCAGCTCTGCTGGTGGCCGCTGATTTATTGATGACTCTGATTTAAGTTCAGAAACTATATAAAACTCACTGTTGGCTGTCAAGACGAATTAAAGGAAGTTCAATAATAAGTCAATGTTAATTTGAACTGACCCGAATAGAAGTGATTTGATTTCTCAGCTACGGCACTGAAATCCCAAATCACAATACTCAAATTATTTACCCTGTTAAATGATTGTTGGAAGCGTGGACCAATTGATCAGCGAGGTCACATTTGTCACCTTTACCGCAAATTTCAAAGTGCCTATTTAACAGGGCAGGCAATATCCAAATTTCAAATTTCAACAGAGAACGAAACTAAGCGCAAATGTGACAGAGCAGGACTGCACAGGCGTATCATTCTGACCGGGGGAAAATAAAATGCTTGCCGGCAAACTGGCTAAAATTGATCTCAACGAAGGGCGGATAGACCTTGACCCCATCTCCCGTGCGACGCTGCGTGGCTACCTGGGCGGCAGGGGTCTTAATATGCGGCTCCTTTTTCCCTGGTTGAATAAACCCGGCGATCCCTTTGACTCGCGCAGTCCCATCGCTCTGAGCCCTGGTTTGATGTGCGGCATCCCGAGTCTCGGCTCCCGTTTGAGCATCAGTGCGCGATCGCCGGAGACAGGATATCTGGGTGATGCCAATATGGGCGGGGAACTGGGCGCCGAGCTGAAAACAAGCGGGATCGATTCTCTTCTTATTTCCGGCAGGAGCAACCGGCCGGTCTATTTATGGGTCCATGATCAAACGGTGGAGATCAGAGATGCCCGCAAGCTGTGGGGCAAGGATCCGATCCAGACCCAGAAAAATATCAGAAAGGAGCTCGGTGATAATGAAATAAAGGTGGGCTGCATCGGTGTGGCGGGTGAAAACAGAGTGCGATTTGCCGGTGTTCGGACAGGACTTAAAAATATGGCCGGCCGGACCGGCATGGGGGCGGTGATGGGTTCAAAACACCTCAAGGCCATTGCCGTCCGGGGTCAAGAGGACATACCGCTCCAAGACCCCGGGGGGTATCTCGCCGCCTATCAGCAGATATTTTCAAAACTTCTTGAAGGCAAATGGATACAGGCCCTGGGACGGTGGGGGACACCACTGCTCATGCAAAGATCTAATGCCCAGGGGTTTCTATCTGTTCGCAATAATCAGTTTACGACATTCGGAGAAAAGGGAGCGCTGCTGGACGCCGAGCATCTGGCTAAATACTCTGTGGGAATGGTATCCTGCGCAAGCTGTCCGGCGCACTGCCGGCACCGCTATCAGATCGTGGAGGGCCCCTATGCGGGGGTCGGCGGGGAAGGGCCCGAATACGCTTCTATCGGTTCGATGGGGTCCAAGCTCGGCAATGCGGACCTGGAAAGCGCCATTTATGCCACCGAGCTTTGCAACCGCTACGGCCTCGATACCATTTCGACCGGATCCTATATCGCCTGGGCAATGGAGCTCTATCAGCGGAAAATAATCGACGACGCCCAGGTGGGATA
>JBAVYC010001430.1:0-3717 GCA_049698595.1 Desulfobacterales bacterium
CATTTACAGTGTGGGATTTCAAAAAGAAGAATCCTTCGGACAGAAAAATAAGACAAAAATTCCCGGCGGATACTGGCAAAGCAGGCGCCGGCGCAGCCGATCCCAGCACCATTGATTTTAGTGGACATCAAAAAAATTTTGAAGACGCCGTGCGGTCACTCAAGGATGGCAAAAAACCCCTCATCGATGGAAACGAAGCTCGGAAATCCATCGAAATTATTCTGGCTATTTACCGCTCGGCGCTGACCGGCGGCAAACCGGTCCGCTTGCCGCTCAAGCGGACACCGGTCAGGAAAAGCTTTGGCTGAAGTGAAAGTTAAGAGTTATTGGTTATTAGCTGTTTGTGGTTGAATGTCGAGTTAAAGTTTTTAGATAATATGAAAAATAACCTTGCTTTTTAACTACGATTAATGTATATAAAAGCATCATATAGAATGCTAAAATCGATTCTTTTGAGGTGATAAAATGACATTAAGTATAACAGAAGATATACGTTCAATTACAGATTTAAAAAGAAACACCAATTCAGTTCTGGATCAAATACATAAAACCAAACGGCCGGTCGTCCTCACGGTAAACGGCAAAGCTGAAGCGGTCATTCTTGATGCAAAGGAGTATGAGAAAATCACCCACGCCTTTAATCTGCTCAAACTTTTAGTTCCCGCGGAAGAAGACATAAGTGCCAGCCGATATAGGGAGGCAAAAGATTTTTTCAAGGAGTTTAAGCGTGACAAAAAAATATAAGGTCAACTTAACTCTTCTGGCACAAAAGGATTTAGAACAAATCTATTATTATATTGCTGCTGACAGTATTCATAATGCTACGAATTTTGTACTTGAATTGGAAAAAAAGATTTACGCACTTGACACCTTTCCGGAACGGCATCCGTTAATAGCAGAAAATGAGCTTTTCGCCACTGATTACCGCCATTTAATCTACAAAAAGTATAGAGTTATTCATCGTATATCAGAAAAGGCAGTTTTCATCTTAAGAGTTATTCACGGAGCGATGCTCTTAGAAATATAAAACCAACCCAAGCGAAGCGAATCAACCAGAGCAACGAACCCAATAAATTAAATTAATTCAATGAACTCCCGCGTAAGAATATTGACCACCTTGGACCATCGTGAACCTGATCGGATCCCTTTTGATCTGGGCGCCTGCCAGGTTACCGGCATCCACGTGGTCGCCTACCAAAATTTACGCAAGGCTTTGGGGTTGCCGGAAGTTGAAGTAGAATTGTGCGATGCCGTCCAACAGCTGGCAGCCATCGACGATGATGTCGTCGCGCGGATGAAAATCGACACCCGCGGCCTTTATCCGCTGAACAGCCACAACTGGCAAGTTGTCGCGCAGGATGCCGGTGACTACTGGGCCTATCGCGACGAGTGGGGCATCACCCATCACCGACCCAAAGAAAATGGTCTGTATTACAGCGTTGTGAAAGTTCCCCTGCCCCAGGCCGACCTGACCGTTGCAGACATCTCCAACCATCATTGGCCGGAAGTCGGCAATCCTGAACGGCTGGCGGGGCTGCGTGAACTGGCCCAGCAGTATCGGGCCTCCGGCTATGCCGTCGTGCTCAAGGACGCTTTTGCAGGCATTTTTGAGTTCGCCCAGCGCATCGTGGGAATGGAAAATCTTCTCCTGATGATGATTTCCAATGAAAAGGTAGCCTGTGCCCTGTTCGACCGGATGCTGCAGCTGAAGCTGGACTACTGGCAAACGGCACTGGCCGAACTGGGCGATCTGGTGGATATCGTGACCTATGCCGATGATTACGGCACCCAGGAATCACAAATCATATCACCCGACATGTTTCGCAGGCTCATCAAACCGCGCGTGAAAATCTTGTTTGAAACCTTTATCCAATCAGCTCCGCATGCCAAACGTTTCTTTCATTCCGACGGCAATGTACGTCCGCTGATCCCTGACCTTATAGAGATGGGTGTCGACATCCTCAACCCAATTCACATTCGCGCCAAAGACATGGAGCCGGCCGACCTCAAGCGTGATTTCGGACAGGATCTGACATTCTGGGGCGGCGGCGTAGACACCCAAGGAATCCTGCCGCGCGGCACGCCCCGGGAAGTCAAAGACGACGTCAGACGCAATATCGATGCTTTAGCACCCGGCGGCGGCTACGTGTTCAATACCATCCACAATATCCAGGCCGATGTGCCGCCCGAAAACCTCATTGCCATGTGGCAAGCCCTTCAGGAATACGGCGTATATTAGCCTGAAAATAAATACCGGAATCCGCCTTCTTCTGCATCGACCGGCGCATCGAAGTGTATGACGCCCACATTACCTGTGCCGTATACCTCGTCCAGGGCAACCACACCGGGACCCATCAGGAAGTGATCGCCTGCGACGACGGCGGGTATGGTCCCCGTTTTCACAAGATAATAACCCATCACTTAATCGACTGGCTATTGTTTGCGCTTCAGAAACTTCCCCGGCTTTCGACCCTCGGTCGGTGGTCCGGCATAGGCCTGGGCGATCGACATCCATTGCCGCGCAATTTCTCCGTGGACAATCAAATCTGTTTCGGCCACATGCCGCCGTTGAACCACCACTAAACAGAAATCTTCAGCCAGGCCCTTTACCATATTTTTCGCTTCTTCAGGCCCCCAGGCCCACAGATCGCCTGACGGTCCCATAAGTTCCAATCGAACCGGTGTGTCAGGCACCTCCATCCGGCTTACCGTATAGCTCCAGGCAAACGTACTGGCCCCCATAACAGCATCCAACCCCTGTTGTTCCATTGCCAGGTCATTACATATTTGTTCCATGGTCAGACTCCCTGTCGGTTTCGTTTTATCTTATCTTGGATTTAGCCAGGACCCAGTTATGGATCATAAACCCTAAGTCTCTTCAATTCGTCGGTGAACCATTCAGAACTCCGGGCCGGTCTGGAGGCAGCGCACCTCACCAGATAGGATTTCCCACTCATGCTGCTTCGGGAAGCAACGCGATCAATAAATTGCTCAGCCGTATTTATTAGCCCTTTCCTCATCAAATATCGGTACTTTGTTTTTAAATGCTTCACCGCTTCATCAGGACTATACCAGGAACCATTACGGTTAAATTCACAATTAGATTTCTTTAGATATTCAAATAGATGCAGTATTTCTTTCTCCGCATTATTTTCCATGGCTGCTGAAAACGGCGCAGAACAAAAAATTAGTGCTATTAGCAATAGAACATTTTTCATGATTAAAATCCGCTCACACGATCGTGGAGACAATCAGCGATCACCAGCAGAGCTATGGGTATGAGGATGGCCCCTGGAAGGGGCCGAGGCCACCTCTGCTGGTGACCGCTGATTTTTAACAAGTATTTATTTCCCTTGCCTGTCCGCCGTCATTTTGGAGGGACAAATCTTTATTTGGACATGAGAATGAATTTAAATATCTGAAATTATAGTAGAATTCAGACAGCTGGATAAATTGTTGGATATTGCGCTAAAGTACGAAATCGGCTTTCACGTGGACGGCTGCCTAAACTGGTTGATTGATTATATGCTGTACAGAAATTTTGACATAGGTGTATCAAAAGATTGTCATCCAAACCATTCAATGTACCTGCCGACCATCGCTAACCGGCTAGAAGCATAGCCAAAACACTATTCGAAGGTTTTTGGTCCGTATTTTGCTTGTAATCGTTAATGTTTGGCTATTATACCCGCTACCCAAGTGAAAGCACCATTTTTC
>JBAVYC010001431.1:0-1510 GCA_049698595.1 Desulfobacterales bacterium
GCATAGCGATTTTCCCATCGCAGCAACCAAACTTCCAAAAATAGGTTCATATGTGCGCCTTGATCTCGAACGCATTGTGGCGCTAAATCCGGACCTTTGTATCGCGATCAAAGACGGAAATCCCAAAGAGGTAATTGACCGGCTGGATTCATTAAAAATTCCAGTCTATGTCGTGAATCCCCGAAATTTAAAGACTGTGCTGGAAACCATCCTAGAGATTGGCAACATTTTAAATGCCGAGGACAAAGCCGAAACCCTTTTGGCAACCCTGCACCACCGCATTCAGCGGGTGCAGTCTCTGATTACCCAAAATACCTATCGGCCCGGAGTATTTTTTCAAATCGGAATTTCGCCGATCGTATCTGTTGGGACCGACACATTTCTCCATGAGCTTATCGTGCTTGCCGGGGGCAAAAATCTTGCGGATGGCCAAACGCCCTATCCCCGTTACAGCAGGGAACAGGTATTGGCGCTGGCACCGGAAATCTTCATCGTCACTTCCATGGCCCGACAGGCTGTTTTTGAGCAAGTTAAAGCCGAATGGCGTCGTTGGCCGAGCATGCCCGCCGTGCGTGATGAACGTATTTTTTTGGTTGATTCCAATCTATTCGATCGACCATCGCCACGCCTGGTAGACGGCCTTGAACTTTTAATACAATTAATTCATCCTGAACTGTTAAAATAGGCTCGTGTCAATAAAAACACCATCAATCATATCACGTCTCATTTGGGTCTCCTGCTTTCTGCTCGTGATTCTTTTAGCAGCCATGATAATAGGTTCGGCCATGGGCTCGTCCGGCGGTGGGATTGTCGCGGTGCTACGAGTGATCTCGGGCAAAAGTGATCCAAATTCAATGCTGCATACCATTATCTGGCAAATCCGTTTGCCCCGCGTCCTTCTGGGCACTTTGGTGGGCGCAACGCTTTCCTTAGGCGGCCTTGTTTTTCAGGCGTTGCTCAGAAATCTGCTAGCTGAGCCTTATATATTAGGCATTTCAGGCGGTTCGGCTATCGGTGCGATCGCCGGGATCCTGTTGGGATTTACCCGCTTTCCCGGCGTCAGCTTAACCGCTTTCCTAGGAAGCATCGGTACCCTGGTGCTGATTCTTGTAATGACATCCGGCCAGTCGGTTCTTAAAAAAGAATCCTTGCTCTTGTCCGGGGTAATGGTCAATGCTTTTTGTTCTTCAGTTATCATGTTTCTGGTTTCCCTCACCCAGGACGCGCGGCTCCATAACATTATTTTCTGGCTGATGGGGGATCTTTCAACTGCCGATATCCGTCAGGTCGGGCTGCTGGCCGGGATGCTGTTGCCCTGCTTTATCCTGATATTCTGGCATTCACATGCGATGAATCTCCTTTTGATGGGCAAAGAAATGGCTCAGTCCACAGGCATAAATATAAAAGCCGTCACCATTACCCTGCTGGTCACCTCTTCGTTTATGGTGAGTGTCACCGTCAGCTATTGCGGCCTGATCGGTTTCGTAGGACTGGTCATGCCCCATCTGTT
>JBAVYC010001432.1:0-2690 GCA_049698595.1 Desulfobacterales bacterium
ATTCTGAATTGTTTCAGATAATCTACAACCGGCACGCCCATTTTTGCAATAAATCGCAAAATTTCTGAAGGGCTTTGAATTCTGCACACAAATTAAAAGTGAATTTTGTGAAAATAATAATAGCAAGTACGTTTAAATCAAACCCACTTAACTTTTGAAGTCTTTCGTTGGCGATCAAAACGCACTTTCGTCGTGGCTCTTGGATCTCACGGTAGTCGCTGAAAATCCATTCCAGCGGTGGCTTATGAATTGAGTTACCTATGTCCTGACAATGGTGTTACATAATGAGGTGGAATCAGCTCTGCATCCCCTAAAAGAATCACATAACTAAATATATTTATTTGATATAATGATCCATATCATACACTTTTCAGTAATATCGACTGCTAAGATACATAGCAAAACATGCAAGACTCTCACCTGAGCAATGGGGCGATAATATCTTCAGTTTAAATAGCCATTGATAATTTTAGCTTTGTTGGAGAGTACCAAATAAGGTTCAAGAACTGAAAGACAATGTCGAGGTCAGATTGATTACCCGCCAATAGAATGCAATAGTGTGGTCAACCAGAATCGAACAAAATAGTTCATCGGAGCAAGATCTATCAATATGTTGTGGCTTCCCAGATTGCCGTTATTTTATCCGGCACAGTCTTCCTCAATTAGATTGAACCGTCCGGTTTAAAAAGATGCACGTGCGTCCGAGGAGCCACAAACAACCAATAAGCCTTTTTTAATCTGATTCAATGGGGTCAATAATGTATCCTGTTACTATATACACTGTATTTTTATATGTTTTTTGGTTGGTCGAAGTAAAAATCAGCGACCACCAGCAAAGCTGGGGATGTGAGGATGGCCCCTGGAAGGGGCCGAGGCCACCTCTGCTGGGGGCCGCTGATTTTTACTGTATCACCCGACTAACAGTTGCAACGGACTTCTTGCTGGCGAGATCGCAATGATGGGGAAAGAGCATGATCTTATCTGATTATGGCTTTCACTGTAGCCAGATCGTGGGTGATAAAAAGATATGAAATATTCATTTCGTTTTGCAATTCCTGCGGAAGTATGAGAACACTTTCGGCTATTGGTGTGTACTAATCTTTAAACACCCTCGATGTTTACCAGCAGGCGGTTGAAAAAAGCGCTTGCGATCAGGGACCATTTTAAATTCGCCAACACAGATTATCATCACCTGGCTTTTGCCCAAAAAAAACCTATCATGTCACTTAGGATTCCTATTTAATTTAAAGGTGAAGTGATTGTCTTTTCCCATCGATTTCAATAGTGGTTTTTGAATACGTAAATTTGTTAATTATCTTGCCGTCTTTAAAATGTATTACATCGACGCCTCTTCGTTTTTCAGGCTTTCCTTCGTTTCCGCTTTCAAACGAAGGCCATTCAAGCAACCAGCGGTAAAGAACCTTTTGCTCTTTTTCATCGATAAAGGTTTCTTCTTCCACAAACCGAAAATTCCCGTGGTTAGCAAACCATGGTTTCCATGCTTTTCGGAGAGCCTCCTTTCCCCTAACTTTTCCGCCCGTCCAATTATCAAAAACTATCTCTTCATGAAAGAGGGTCATAACCCCTTCGAGGTCATGATTGTCCCAGGCGAGATTCCATTGTTTTAAGGCCTTTTCGATTTCATTCCTTAAAAGTGACATGGGCGACTCCTTTTATACATCTTATTTTCATCAATGGGACGTTGGGTTTGAATATATTGAGGGTATCGGAACTTCGGCTAAATTGATGATGGACTCCAAATTTGCCCCAAATTTGACAGATTCTCGACGAACGATTTCCTGCCAGTACCTGCAATGTGGCCGAAGTACATGTAGTTTTTTATTACCACAAAAGCCTCACTAATTTTATTGATTCTGAAACAATGCCGGCATTCTTATCTATTTTTTTTAATCGCGCGGTATATAATGAGAAGCAAAATAGAGCCTCCAACAGCAATGAGCAGGCTACGTATATCAAAACCGGTAACACTCCCAAATCCCAAAGTAGAGCCAATAAATCCACCAACAAAGGCACCCGCTATACCCAAAATGATGGTGATGAAAATACCTCCTGGATCTTGGCCAGGCATAACAAATTTGGCGATTATTCCAACGATTAGCCCCAAGATAATCCACGAAAGAATTCCCATTTAGACCTCCTTAATTTTTGAATTGCTTGTGAATACATTCAATCTAACTATATCAATGATCTGAGTGTCAAATCGAATCGATAAAACATAGGGTTTTGAAAATGAAAAAATGACCTAACTTGCTAGAATCATAACCTGCTGATAATGTAAGCTTTTAAATGGATATCATAAAAATTCAGTTGATGTCAAATGTTCAAATAGATAGCAGGTAGCAAATACCGACATTTTTCTGTAATGGCGGTCTAAATCGAAATCCAAATCATTTGATATTTATTGCAATATAAAAATCTATCCTTCAATCCTCTATCAATAAGCGGTGCTACTATATGTTGTGGTGGTTCACCATCCGAAATAATCATGATCGGTGTATATTTTGTTATGTAATCTCCATATCTCTATCATTTAAGGAGCAGGCACGCTATTCCGCAATATTGGCGCATGCCAAATATTACAGACTTGCTTATGCAATAATTCATTTTTTCGTTTATTGACAATATACCACATCGTGGTTGAGCTTTTTACTGCAGTAAGGCCGCAAGCA
>JBAVYC010001433.1:0-2154 GCA_049698595.1 Desulfobacterales bacterium
ACGGCTTTGACGGCGGTATAACGATTGTGGAAGATTATGTGCGAAGGGTCAGGCCTCCGAAGACAAAAGCATATTTAAAACTGGTCTTTGCACCGGGCGAATGCGCCCAGGTGGATTGGGGGTCATATGCAACCGTGCGTGTGGGGTCTACAACCCGCAGGCTGAGTTTTTTTGTGATGGTGTTATGCCACAGCCGAATGATGTATGTCGAATTTACGGTCTCTCAAACCATGGAACATTTTTTAGGCTGCCATCAAAACGCTTTTCATTTTTTCGGTTCGGTTCCTCAAAAGATCATGGTGGATAATCTCAAGTCCGCTGTGCTCAAGCGTACAGTGGGACATGCTCCGGTGTTTAATCCCAAATATCTCGACTTTGCCCAACACTATGGGTTCAGCATTGTGCCCTGTGCCGTTGGAAAGGGAAATGAAAAAGGCCAGGTCGAAAGGGGTGTCGGATATGCCAAAAAAAATCTTCTGAACGGTTTGGATATCCCGGATTTTAAAATCATGAAACCGGTTGCACAGAACTGGCTGGACACTGTGGCCAATATAAGGATCCATGGGGAAACAGGCAAAAGGCCGGTTGATATGTTCCGGGAAGAAAAAAGCTGTCTGCAGCCACTTCCTGTTGAACCCTATGATATTGGCGTCGTCAGGCAGATGCGGGCTTCAAGGCAGTTCCGGGTTACAATCGACACCAATAGTTACAGTGTTCCTGCCCAGCTTTCAGGTGTAGGGCTGACTGCAAAACTGTATCCGGACCGGGTTTGTTTTTATCATGAGAGCAAACTGGTTGCCCGGCATGTGAGAAGTTATGACCGCCGTCAGGATTTTGAGCATCCGGATCATCCCAAGGTGCTTTTGGAACACCGTAAAAAAGCCAGAGACCAGATAATTTTTATGCGGTTTTTATCTTTATCCGACAAAGCGCAGCAATATTACCGACAACTGCAACAGCGCCGCATGAATCCACTTCATCATACTCGCCAGATCGTTGCTTTAAGCGAAATCTATTCAAAAGAGCAGGTTGCAATGGCGATCGAAGATGCATTCTCATTTTCGGCATTTTCCTGTGAATACATTGCCAACCTGCTCGAACAGCGCTCCCGGCCGGTTAAGGAGCCCGGTGCGCTTCACCTGACCCGCAGCAGTGATTTGCTGGATTTGACAATCGACCACCCGGATCTTTCAATTTACAATAAAGCCATAGGTGAGGATAAAAATGAATAATGATGATTTAACAAAACACCTGACATACTTGAAACTGCCCTATATACGTGAAAATCATGAAGCCATTGGGCAATTGGCAGCCCGCAAACAATGGGAGCATGTCCATTATTTAGCCGAATTGATCAAAGAGGAAGCAAACTTACGTCATGATCGTACCATCCAGCGTCGCATCCGGATGGCGCGGTTCCCGGTCATCAAGACACTGGACCGATTCAATTGGTCCTGGCCCCAAAAAATTAACCGGGCCCAAGTTCAAAATCTGTTCCGATTGAAGTTCATTGAAGACAAAAGCAACGTTGTTTTTATCGGTGGCGTGGGGTTGGGAAAAACCCATCTGGCATCCGCACTGGGATACCAGGCATGCCTGAAGGGGCATACCGTGCTATTTGCCTCTGCCATTGATACGATCAATAATCTGATCTCAGCCCAACATGCCGGGGTGTTGAAACAGGAATTGAAAAAATATCTCAAGCCGTCCCTGGTTGTCTTAGATGAATTGGGGTACTTGCCCATTGATAAAAACGGGGCTGACTTACTCTTCCAGATAATCAGCCAGCGATATGAACGAGGATCTATGGTGATCACAACTAACCGTGTGTTCAGCGACTGGTCAAAAATCTTCAACAATGACAGCACACTGACATCGGCGCTTCTTGACCGATTACTACACCACACGGAAGCTGTCGTCATTGAAGGTAAAAGTTATCGAATGAAAGAGGTCAAAGCAGGATAAGACAAAAGGTCAGCTGGCAAACAAACTATGCCCGGTTGACCTTTTTTATTAAGCATTTATAAACCAGGGGTTTTATGACATTTTCACGCCCGGGCTAACACTATATGTGATTTCACGTTGATTTGACATGTTTGAACCTCCAAAAAGATTTTATTTTCCGGGCACGAACAAAATGGCCCTTCTATTTTT
>JBAVYC010001434.1:0-1577 GCA_049698595.1 Desulfobacterales bacterium
TAATAAAGGCATAGCGAAGCGACCTCCACAACTCTTCAATCTTCAATCATCAATCTTCAATTTTTCCATAGGGGGTCATCCATGATTTTATCGGTTAAAACCCGGGAAAGGACAGAATTAATTGATATTACATCGGATATCAATAAATTGATTCAAAAATCGGGAGCCGATCAAGGATTTTGCATGATATTTGTACCGCACACTACGGCCGCGGTAACGATCAATGAAAGTGCCGATCCCAGTGTAAAATCGGACATTCTGAAGGTCTTAAACCAGATCATCCCCTGGGAAGCAAACTATCGTCATCTGGAAGGTAACTCCCCGGCACATATCAAAACAACCCTGGTGGGTTCATCGGAGTTGGTTGCCATCGACAATCAGCGGTTGATATTGGGTACCTGGCAAGGCATTTTTTTCTGTGAATTTGACGGCCCTCGAACCCGGAAGGTGGATGTGCGCATCATGGCGGAACGCTTTGCAACATAGAATGTAAATCAAAGTGAACAGCATGCAGGAAATAGACGAGATCGATAAAGGTATTGTAAATCGGATTCAATCGGATTTTCCGATCACCTCACGCCCCTATCTTGCGTTGGCCGAAGAATTGAACCTGACGGAAAAAGAGGTTTTGCAACGGGTTGCACGGCTAAAAAAAATCGGTATCATACGACGAATAGGCGGAAATTTCGTTCCGGGAAAGCTCGGCTTTGTCAGCACCCTGTGTGCCGCCAGGGTGCCTGCGGATCGAATTGACCGCTTTGCCGACGTCGTTAATCGCTATTCCGGAGTTACCCACAATTACCAGCGCGATAATCAATACAATGTCTGGTTCACATTTATTGCCCCTTCGATGGATGAGATCGATGAAAATCTGAAACAAATTGCTGAAGAAACCGGTGTTTCCGATATTCTCAACCTGCCGGCAACCAAGGTGTTTAAGATAAGGGCCCAATTTGATGTGTAAACAGAAGACAGAAAACAGAAGACAGAGGGATTTGATTTCTGTCATCTGACCCTTGTCATCTGTCTTCTGTTTTCTGTTTTCTGTTTTCTGTCTTCTGTTTTCTGACCTCTGTTATCTGATATTATGAAAGACATCCGCATCGCAGCCGTGATTTTTAATTCAGCTGTCGGCCAGGTGCAACACAACCTGGCAAGAATGCTGCCCTGGATCGCAAAAGCTAAAAAGGCGGGCGCGGATCTTATCTGTTTTCCGGAACTGAATGTCAGCGGTTACAGCACAAAACCGGAGGTTAAAGACTGCGCCGAACCACTTCCGGGGCCCGCCAGTGAGTGTCTGGTACAAATGGCACATGACAATCAGATCGTAATCCTGGCGGGTATGGTCGAAAAAGATGAAAAAGGCTGCATCTTCGCTAGTCACCTGGTCGTCACACCGAAGAGCATTTCAGGCATCTATCGCAAAGTTCACATCGCACCACCGGAACGTAGTGTTTTTTCTCCCGGAAATTCAGTCCCTTTATTTGAGGTTGATGGGGTTAAGTTGGGCATTCAACTTTGCTATGATGCCCATTTCCCCGAGCTTTCCACCCGTATGGCGGTTGATGGTGCCGATA
>JBAVYC010001435.1:0-1847 GCA_049698595.1 Desulfobacterales bacterium
AGTCAGCTCCGAGCTGGAAACAAAATTCATGGCTTTGTCCTTCCATTGGTGTTGCATGCGTGATGGAACGCTAAATTTACGTCTCGGAATTTCTACAAATCGTTGGAAATATGGCGTTTTTTATGGCCATCCAAGTTAGGAAGCCACATGGAATGATGGCCATGATTCCATCATTCCATTGTTCCATCATTCCAATTGCGGAGCGAAGCGGAGCTAAGTTCAGCCCTATTGTAAACGAAATGACGAGATCTGCAATTTTTGAATTACTTATTTCCGAACCCCGGACTCAAGCGCGAGTCTAAACGCTCGGTTCCAGTTTTGCAAGTTTGTCGGCAAATCCGGTGACGCCGGCTTGCATCCCGGATTTATTTTTATTGGCCGTCCCGGCTACAATGACCTCGGTTTTTTCCCCGGTTCGCACCAGTTCAACACAGATCTTTTGATGAGACATGAAAAATGTGATGTAGCAACCCATGATCATCAAAATAAATCCACTGTAAACGACCCACACCCCAGGGTCACGGTTTACCTGCAGCCCGGTATAAAAGCGCGGCACGTTCTCAACCACAGAAATCAGGACACTGCCCTTGCGCATCTTATCAAAACTGGGAAAACGCAAGGGCAGGGCGACCTCGATCGGGTCTCCAGCGGGTGGCGTCAGGATCCCGATAAGGGCATCTCCGACATCATGGCCCTTGAATTTAAAGGAACGCGCCAGACTTTTAATTACAAAGGTCCCAAGCTCTTCGGGGATGACCAGCGCTTGCCCGATGCCGGCTTTTTGGGTGTAAACCTTGCCGGTTTTGCGGCTGGTGAAGCTTAAAACCACATCGCTTGACGGAAGGGTTCCGTAGCTGGACTGATATAAATTGATTCCCTTATAGCGCAGGGGATCATTGACAATGATGTCTTTTTTCAGCACTGGGCGCCCCTGTTCCAGGATGGTCAAGCTTGAGCGGAACTCTTTCGGGGCTCCGGTGTCGTAAAAGCTGACATCAAAATCTTCGCAGCGGATCTCAAACCCCAGCGTAATCGTCTCGCCGCTGTTGCGCAACTGCACGCGCTGAACGCTTTCACCCTCGGGGATATTGACAAACCCGTCAAAACCGAAAATTGAGCCGATCAAACCTCCGACCAAAAGCAGGACCACACTAAAATGGACCGTGTAAACCCCAAAACGGGTCCAGCGTCCTTTTTCACCATAAATTGCGAACCCATTTTCAGTTGTTTCAATATGGCTTTTACGAAAATGGCGGGTTACAAGCTTTTGATACATTTCTTTTAATTGCTCCGGCGCTCGGCTGTTATCAAACTTTTCCTTGTGTTTGAGATTTCTAAACCGGGACAACTTGAAGGAAGGCTTTTTGACAAACAATATCCGCCGGTTGACTGACATCCTGTCGATGGAACAAACGATGATATTGATGGTCAGTAAAATAAGCAGTAACTGAAACCACCAGGAATGATACATGTCAAAAAGATCGAGGATATCGAATAATCGGAACAGATATCCTCCGAAAGCTTTTAAATAGGCTGCCGGATTTTCGTTTTGCGGAATTAACGTTCCGATGATTGAGGTTGCGGCCAGGCTCAAAAGGAGCACGATGGTCAACTTAACAGAGGAAAAAAAGTCCCATATTTTGCTGAACGGATCTGCAGCGATCACCTGGTTGGTCATTGATTGTCCTTTCTCAAGAGGAAATGAGCCAAGTACCATACCAAACCGCTCTGCAATAGGCAACAGAGAATTGCTTTAAATTGAGTAAAAAAAAATAGTCTTCACCTTTCCATCATATTAAGGAATGGATTGAAGACTATTTTTCCACACGTGTTGTATGAAGCTATTA
>JBAVYC010001436.1:0-5018 GCA_049698595.1 Desulfobacterales bacterium
CATATGAGAAGTGAAGGCGACCGGGAGATGGAAGCGATACACGAAACGTTCAGAATCGCATCAGAGGCTGGTATTGCCGCGCATATATCCCACCACAAGATCGCCGGCAAAAGCAATTGGGGCAAAAGCATCGATACGCTTAAATTATTTGCCCAGGCACGGGCCGACGGGCTGCTTATCACCTGTGATCAATATCCGTACCAGGCCGGCAGCACTTTCCTGGCGGCAGCCTTGCCGCCTCACATTCAGGCACAGGGACCCGGCGTATTTGCCGAAAAATTGAAGGAACCCGAAGTTCGTCGAGCAATCGTCGACGAAATTGAGAACGGCCGTGATGACCGCTGGGAAAACCTTTGGTCTTTACAAAAAAGGGATTCTACGTGAAGGACTCGACGCCGATATCGTTATTTTCGACCCGCAAACGATAATCGACCATTCCACATATGATGATCCGGCCCAGCCTCCCACAGGAATTCGTTGGGTCATCGTGAACGGTGAACTTGCGGTGGAAAACGATGAAGTCATCGGGGCAACCTCGGGACAGGTCCTGCGGAGAAGGTAATTTAACATCTTGGAATTTCTACAATTCGTTGGGAATATGGCGTTTTTATGGCCATCCCCTTTGGGAGCCACATGGAATGATAGAGTATTGGAAGGATGGAATAATGGGTTTGAAAAGCGGGAAAAGATCTATTCTACAAAAAATGTTGTATCTACATTCTATGGGGTATGACAGGTATCCCAGATTTTGATAAATTAGGAGGCTTTCTTGGCCTGGTTCGTAGTAATCCTCGCCATCTTGTTCCTGGCTGCCGGAGCGGCTCTGGCTTACGTTGTCGGCGCTGCCGCCGTTCTGGCTTTCATTGCCACGGATAATATTCGCTATCTGGCGGTTTTGCCCCAGCGCATCTTCAGCCAGCTGGACATATTCGCCCTGATGGCGATGGTCCTATTCATATTTATCCACTTAATTGCCCGGCTGATCGGGTCGGACACCGCCCGGCCTGCAGATCGGAATTGAATTACAAGAAAAAGGAGGTGTTGTCATGACACTTTATCTCACTGTTTCCCCGCAGGAAGCAACCGGCAAAGTCAAGGAAGTTTATGACGATATCAAAGAAACCAAGGGAATCGATTTTGTGCCCAATTTCTGGCAGGCGCTGTCCAATAACCCGGATCATCTGGAAGCCACCTGGCAGAAATTAAAGACCGTCATGAAGCCCGGTAAACTAGACCCGCTGACCAAAGAGATCATCGCGCTGGCAGTATCCATCACCAACAACTGTACCTACTGAATCCACTCCCACAGCGCCGCCGTGAAGCGGCTCGGACTGGACAATGAGGCCGTGGCTGAGGTCATCGCCGTAGTGGATGTGTTTAACGGCACCAACAGCCTGGCCAATGCCTACCAGGTGGAACCGGATGTAACACCGGAACCGGATTAGCGGATTGAAGCGACATCCACCATTCGTCATTTGTCAATCGTCAACCGTAATTCCATGAAGTTTCATACAAGCGGCGCCGCTGGCCAAAAAAACGGCCAGTTTAATCGGAAAAGAAACTCTAAAAAAGCGAATATCGAATTTCGAAGGATGAAAGCGCTGTGCACTGTCTTTTTATAGTAGACAGAATACATTTATTCAATGTTCGATATTCGACCTTTTGGCCTACACCTCGTTCAACGACCAGTCATACTCTAGATATTGAACCACAATCCGTTCTGATTTCGATTTCAATTCTTTTTTCAGATTGCCGGTGGCATACTTGAGGAAAAAACCGAAGATATCCTCATTGAAGTCCTCCGAGAACCATTTGAAAATCCTGCTGACATAAAGTTCGCTGTCATCCAACCGGTAGCTTTGCGGGTTATTGATAAATGACCGGGTGGAATCATCCAGTTGGCGGTCTAAAATATTTCCGTTAAAGGGTTCCGGCCTCAGTGGCGGGCAACTTTTGGCGGCACAATTTATGGCAAAATGAACTCGCGGATCTTTATATCGCGGTCTGAGAATTTCGTGCTCAACATGGTCCAGGGTTATCACCTTCCCGTCAATGCGCACGATTTTCTTTTTCCAGGGGCTCTTTAACAGGCTTCCCAGATCTTTGATGGATGTGACACCGGGATAGCCGCTCAGAATTAATTTTATGGTCCAGGCGTTGTAGGCATTTATATAGAAGGCAAACTGTTCATTGCGAGAAAGTATTCCAGGGTCCACATTTTCAAGGATTTTGAGATATCGATCCAATTTCGCTTCTTCCGTTTTAAATCCCGCATAGTCGACTCTTCCATCCCTAACGTGCTTTTTGAGCAATTCGCCGTAGAGACCGTTATCCACTGTGGTCCCGCTCGATGCTATGGCCTGCAGGCCGGCGGCCCCGGTAATCATGGAAAATGATATTAAAAGGGCTGGTAATATTCGCTTAATTTTCATTGTATTGCTCCTTGCGGCGTGTGCCGACGGCCTAAACGCTTATTGCGTTTTTTCTAAGAACATGTTCAAAGAAATGAATGTTTCAGCAAATCACAAATACCATTGCGGCTTGTCCGGATTATGTTCACACTAATGTCGAATTTGTTCTGCTAAACTTACATAAACTTATGGTTGGTTTGGCAACAGTCAAGACAGCCGGTTAAAATAATATCAGTTTCTCATTCTCTCCTTCCAAAAGCAATCCGACGTCAACACTATTCAGCCTTGATTTGAAGTAAAACTGTCTTATGTTGGTTATCATTGAATTGTCTGATTTTCTGTGCGATTTGGACCGTATTTTTGCTTGTCAAAATATCGGCGCACCTCTTCCCCCTACAAATGCCGGCGTGCTTATACTGTTTTAACCAGAAAGGAGAATGAAAATGCAAGAACACAGTGGTGCAATCACAATGAAGGGCAACCCGTTAACTTTAGTCGGTCCCAAACTTTCGGTAGGTGAGTCAGCCCCGGACGTTGAAATCTTGGACAATGACCTGAACCCGGTCAAACTTTCCTCTTTTAAAGGTAAGATCTGCATACTATCCGTCGTACCTTCCCTGGATACCCCGGTGTGCGACATGCAAACCCGCAAATTTAACGATGAGGCCGGCAAACTTGGTGATGATGTTGCCATCCTGACGATCAGCATGGATCTGCCGTTTGCGCAAAAGCGCTGGTGCGGTGCCGCCGGAGTGGATAAGGTGGCTACTTTCTCCGATCACCGCGACGCCGCCTTTGGCGAGGCCTATGGGGTTTTGATCAAAGAATTGCGTCTGCTGGCCCGTGCGATCTTTGTTGTCGATAGGCAAGGCGACGTTCAATACATTCAGCTGGTCAAGGAAGTCGCCGAAGAACCGGATTATCAAGCTGCGCTTGAGGCTGTTAAGAAGTTGATGTAGAAGCGCAACCATTTATTGCTATAATACAGCCGATTACAGGCAGAAGATGTGTTTTCTTCCTTGACAACAAAAGTAAATATCTGTAAATATTCACATATAATCTGTCCCTAAAAGCCACCCGGCTTAGTAAAAATGGAAATACATGCCTGATAAAGATGCTCAGAGCGCTAACATGACCGCAGCGGAGGATGCCGTCAACCCGAAGGATAGGGGAGGGCGGCGGCGTTTGGCGGATCGCCGTCAATTTTCTTCATCTGAGCATTTTCCGGAGAGAAGAAACTTGCGGCATCGCAGGAGCGGTACTGACCGCAGAAATTTGCTGCATCAAAAGGTGCGTAAAAGAATTGAACGCCGTCGCATTTTTAATGAAAAATATGCCTAAAAGGAACCGCTCAACCAACTTTTAATAAAAATGCCCTGCTATTCAGGGGTGGATGGCCAGCAAGGAACCCATTGATGCGTATGACTTCCGCGGAAACACCCAATGCGCACAAAGTCTGAGAAAAGGGATTGTGCGCGATTTCGCCATGAAATTCCTGTAATTATTGAGGAATGTGGTACGGGCGTGCATTTTGATGCCCGGATGTACAACTATAGCCTGCAAGGCATGTACTTTGAATCGGATCTTTCCCTCTTATCCGGTGCGCGGGTTAACGTCTGGCTGTCAAATTTGCTCGGATCTTCTTCGCCGGATATTAACTTTGCCGAAGTCAGATGGAGTGAAGAAATTATCGGAGCAGTTGTTTTGTATAGCTACGGGGCGGGCATTCAATATCATCAGCCCATTACATACCGGGAATTTCCAAGGCATTTTGAAATTATCCAGGGAGGATTGCAGGATCCGGCGCACCATAAAAAATAATTAGTCAAATGTTGCCTCCCGCCTGTATGCCGGGAAATCGCTTCATGTTCCCGTTGCCGCCGATAATCTTTTGGATTTGCGCGCTAATTTTGGTGCGTTCAATGATTTTTGTCAGGGACCCGACACTTTTTTCCAGTCGTTCACAGGTAGAGGACATCTCAAGAAATTTTTGTTTTTCTTCGTAATTAAATCCCTCGCAGCCGGCAATTAAAAATGAGATGGATTTTAAATCCATAATCTCAGCAAATCCGTATTCGCCTTGCGCCCCGGAGATCCCTGTAAATTGTTTTAAAAGATTCATGCCGTTGTCGGCCAGCTTTTGACAGGCAGCTGAATCTTCTGTTAATTCATCGTCAAATAAGGTGACTCGTGCCTCCAGATACGGTTTGTGGTCATACATCTCATTGATCTCAAAACGATTCTCCCCGCGGGTCAAGATATCCAAACGACCATCCTCATAACGCTTCAGGACTTTTTGGATGCTTGCCGTGCAGCCTATCGCTTGAATATCGGTTCCGTTGAAATAAACGATGCCGAATTCCTTATTGTTATCCAGACACTCACCGATCAATAACGTGTAGCGTTCTTCGAATATATGCAAGGGTAGCGGCATTTGCGGCAGTAAAACCAGCCCCAATGGAAACAATGGAATAGTAATTCTGGATTGCATTGGCTTGTCTCGAAAAAAATACGGAAATATAACCCATAAAAAGGTTATTTAAAGGTTTCCAACAGTTCTTGAAAGTCTCGGCCTTGGCGTACTGGAGTGATGGAGTACTGGAGTGT
>JBAVYC010001437.1:0-1818 GCA_049698595.1 Desulfobacterales bacterium
GGAAAGATACACGGCCAGTTTGGATGCATTTACGGAATTAAGGCACAAACGGCTGAATTGAGAGGTTCCAGGGTTCAGGGTTCAGCCCAGACGGAACGTAGCTAACCTATTCTTCGACCACGTGGCAACCTTTACAACTGGAGGGTCCGGCATTGGGCAGCTTTTCTTTCAGAACCCGACCGGACTTTTCCAACCTCATGTTCTCAGCTTTGATTTCCTTGTGGCAGCCGATACACATCTTGTGATAGGCAGTCTTGTAATAGTTGATTAACGTCTCTTCATCGACCTTGCCGCCACCGGCCTTTACCGGGGACTCTACCCCGTCATGGCAGCCGGAGGTCGTACAGTTTTCAATCGGCGCATCCATTTCCCATTGGTGGTGACAGGTAGTGCAGGTATATTCAAAGTGGGTGCTATGGGGAAAAGGAACCGGCGGCCGCACGGCCTCCACATCTTCAGGCGGGCCCAGATGGATAACTCCCAGGGGAATACAAAGGGTCTCATCGTCACTCTCCCCGGAAACAACCATTGCATTGCCGAAAATTACAGCCAGAATTAAACAAAGAACGCCGATGCTTATTTTGTACATCCTCATCCCCCTTAATATTTATATATTTTTCAAAAGGTTATAATGTCTTATGATTCACGCGCTTAAGCTATACCGAAGTTGCTAAATTTAAAGAGGAATTAATGCTTCAAATCCAAAAAAAATGCAACTAAAAAATGATGAATCCACTAAAATTTCGAGATTAGTGGGGGTTTCGTGTTTGGTGTTTACCAAAATGGCATAGTCTCTTTTTCGATCAGACTGGCCGCCTTTTAGGCCGGCAGGCGGATGGTGATGGTGCACCCGGGCCCCTCGTTATCGGCCGCGGTCACGGTTCCGCCCATCAGGTGAATAAATTTTTTCACCAGCGCCAGGCCGATTCCGGTGCCGCGGGTGGTACGCGTAAGGGCGTTATCCACCCGGTAAAAATCATCGAAAATTTTTTTTAAGGCATACCGAGGAATACCGGGTCCGGTATCGGACACCGTGATTTTCACCCCATCCGGCTCCTGCACGGTTCGGATACCGATCTCACGTTCCGGAGCGCTCTTGCCGAATTTCATACTGTTTTCAATCAGGTTCATCAAAACCTGTATCATCACCTCGCGGTCATATTTAAAGGGCCGCAGCCGACCCGGCATCACAGTTAAAATGAATCCTTCCTGTTTGAGTTTTTCGGCCATTACCGCCTGGATTTCAGCTGTGACCTCTTCAAAGGTGCCGGTTTGCAGGTTGATCGGCCGTTGCTTTTTTTCCAATTTGGACAATTCCAGAACATTGTTGATGAGTCTGGACAGGCGGACACCCTCCGAGTCCAGGATGCGGAAATATTCCTGTTCGCGCGCCGGGTTTGCGGCAATGCCCTGTTCCAGCATCTCGATATACATCCGGATATTGGTCAGGGGTGTTTTTAATTCGTGGGTAACGGCAGAAACAAATTGGGAACGCCGCTCGGAAAGATCGACAATGGCCCGGGCGCTGCGGTAAATGGCAAACAACCCCATCAAAACGATAACCGCCAGGACAATCAGCATGATCGTCAGCGTTTGGCGCCCTTCTGATCGCGGAACCGCCTCGCAGGTCAAGGAAGCTTTCAGAAAACTGAAGGGTGAGGGAAAGCCCCGGTGGAGAATGAAATCGGGATTATGGGAAATATCTCCGGTTTGAACCGCATTCGCTTCGCGTCCCTGGTCCACGACGCTGAGTCTCAGCGCTGTGAAATGCGCCAGGGGTTGCGTCAGAAAATAAGCCCGGGTGAGATAGTCTAAAAA
>JBAVYC010001438.1:0-2728 GCA_049698595.1 Desulfobacterales bacterium
GAGCTGTTGACCGGCGAAAGAAGGGAGGGTCAGTACATCGGCCTGTGGTCGATTTCAAAAAAATTTGCAGCGGCCGTGGGCATCGGCACCGGCCTTGCCATGTTGGGAATGGCCGGATATACACCCAATGCGGAACAACCGGCCGCGGTTCAAATGACCCTGCGGGTGATGTATGCTCTGGTCCCTTCCCTCTGTAACATTGTGGCCATCATTATCGCCTTCGCCTATCCGATCAGCAGCCGCCTGCATGCCGATATTCGAAAAGCTATCGCCCAGCGACAGGCCGGCCAGCCGGCCATCGATCCGTTAAATCCGGAACAAACCTTAACTGGAACATCTGGGAATTTCCACTCTGGGGACACGGATGAAAACGGATAAACACAGTTTTCAGACCTTGATCAAAAGTTTACTGGTCAATTGGTTGAATTATGGATAAAAACCAAGTATCTTACGGTTCAGCAATCAATGGAGGAATGCAATGCAAGCCTCAATGACAATTATGGGCTGGAACCTGGCCGCCGTCGCAGCCATGATGGTCACCGGATGGTTCGTCAGTGTCGCATATCGGAATGTTACGATTGTCGATAGTCTGTGGGGTCTGGGGTTTGTTCTGATTGCCTGGCTGACATACTTGATGTCGGATGGGTATGGCGGTCGCAAAATACTGCTGGCCATCCTGGTGACCCTTTGGGGGCTGCGATTGAGCGCTTATCTCTCATGGCGAAACTGGGGCAAGGGAGAGGATCCGCGCTACGGCGGCTGGAGAAAAAAGAGCGGTCAAAGATTCTGGCTTGTGAGTCTTTTCAAGGTATTTATCTTGCAGGCACTGTTCCTGTGGGTGATTTCCCTTGCCATCCAAATCGGTCAACTGGCAGCGACTCCCGCGACCCTGACCCGGCTCGATATTCTGGGAATCGTTGTCTGGGTCGCCGGTTTTATGTTTGAATTTATCGGTGACTGGCAATTGGCGCAGTTTAAATCCGATCCGGCCAACAAAGGTCGTGTAATGGACCGCGGCTTGTGGGCCTATACCCGTCACCCAAATTACTTCGGCGAATTTCTGGTCTGGTGGGGTATTTTTCTCATCACGCTGTCAACGCCCAACAGCTGGTGGACCATCCTCAGCCCCATCATCGTGTCTGCGGTCCTTTTGAAGATGACGGGCATTCCCCTGACCGAAAAAGCGCTGGTAGAAAATCGTCCGGGATACAGCGACTACATCAAGCGCACCAGTGCGTTCGTACCCTGGCGGCCCGCAAAGGGGGGCAAATGAGTTTACTGATTGATATGGCCGAATCCGGATTGATGCCGGACCGACTGATTCGGTCCGGTATCCGCCGGCTTGATAGAAAGCGCTTGCGGGAAGAAAATCAATTTCAAAATGGGCAGCAACGCTCGACCCTTGACGACTTTATTTCTGAAATGAATCAAAGTCCCATTGCAATCAAGACCCACAAAGCCAACGAACAGCATTATGAGGTTCCGCCGTCCTTTTTTGAGCAGGTCCTCGGCCGACATCTGAAATACAGCGGCTGCTATTGGCCTGCTGGGGTAGAGAATCTGGATCGGGCCGAAGAATCGATGCTGGATCTCACATGCCGGCGGGCCAACTTGACCAATGGCATGAAAATTTTGGAGCTTGGATGCGGCTGGGGCTCCTTATCCCTCTGGATGGCCGCACATTACCCCAACAGTCAAATAACGGCTGTTTCCAACTCAAGTCCCCAAAGAAAATTCATCCAATCGAAAATGGCTGAACGCAATCTGAAAAACTTGCGGGTCATTACCGCAGATATGAACGATTTCAGCATCGATCAGCAATTTGACCGGGTCGTCTCGGTTGAAATGTTTGAGCACATGCGCAACTGGCCGCGCCTGCTGGAACGTATCAGTCGCTGGTTGGCGCCCCAAGCCAGGGTGTTCATCCATATTTTCAGCCATCGCAAATTTGCCTATGCGTTTGAAGTCAACGGTGACGACGACTGGATGGGGCACCATTTTTTTAGAGGTGGCATGATGCCCTCGGATGATCTGCTCTATCAACTTCAGGATGATCTGGTTGTCGAAAAACACTGGCGGGTCAACGGTCGGCATTACAGCAAAACAGCCGAAGCCTGGCTCAAGAATCTGGACCATCATCGCGATGCAATTCTGCCGGTTCTGCAGGATGTTTACGGATTGGAGGATACAGGCCGCTGGCTGCAGCGTTGGCGAATCTTCTTTATGGCCTGCGCGGAGCTGTGGGGTTACCGTGACGGCCGGGAGTGGTTGGTTTCCCATTATCTTCTAAAAAAAAGAGGTGAACTATGCTCGCAAATTTAGATCCCGTAATACTGGCACGGATTCAATTCGCGTATACGATATCTTTTCATATCATTTTCCCGGCGTTTACCATCGGTTTGGCCAGCTGGCTGGCGGTGGTCGAATGGCGTTATCTAAAAACCGGTAATGACGTCTATCAGGAAATTTATCGCATGTGGGTGAAAATCTTTGCCGTCACATTCGGCATGGGCGTCGTTTCCGGCGTGGTCATGTCCTATCAGTTCGGCACCAACTGGTCGGTGTTCTCCGATAAGGCCGGAAACGTTCTCGGGCCTCTGCTCGGGTATGAAGTCTTAACCGCCTTCTTTCTGGAAGCATCATTTCTCGGCGTCATGCTGTTTGGCTGGAACCGGGTGAGCCGCAAGATGCATTTTGCAGCGACCGTGATTGTGGCCTTTGGCACCCT
>JBAVYC010001439.1:0-2272 GCA_049698595.1 Desulfobacterales bacterium
ACGATTTCACCCCCGACCACCGTCATCGATATCGGGATCTGCGGAACCTCTTCCGGGCTGACCCGCCGGGGATCGGCGGCCATGACGGTAAAATCCGCGCGCTTGCTGATCTCGATGCTTCCATTGCGGTTTTCGTCAAATGAAAGGTAGGCCGAGCCTTGGGTATAGAGCCGAATGGCCTCCTCCATGGTCAACGTTTCCTGTGGCCCGATGATTTCGCCGGACGGCGTACGCCGTAATACGGCATCCCTTAGCGAGATCCGCGGGTCCAGATTTGACACCGGACAGTCGGAACTGCCGCCGATTTTCATCCCGGCGTGGAGCATGGATTTGAACGGATAAAGCTGATGGGCCAAATCGGGACCGAACGCTTCGAAATAGCCGTCCCCCAGCTCACTGAGAAAAACCGGCTGGACCGATGCGGCAATGTTCATATTTACCGCCCTTTTTAACAAACCGGGGTAAAGGCAGCCGGCATGTTCGATGCGGTGGCGTAAAAGGTTATCGGATTTAGGTCCTAGCGCAGCTTCAAAGGCGTCCAGGGTATCGCTGATGCCCTCATCTCCCTGGGCGTGGATGGCGATCTGATACCCGAGGGCGTCATACCGTTTGACCTTTTCGATCAGTTCTGCACGGCTCTGGATTTTAAGGCCTGTGTCATTCGGCGGGCACAGATACGGCGTGCTGACGGCAGCGGTACGATTGGACATCCCGCCGTCGGCAAATATTTTGATGGGACCAATCCGCAGACGATCCGAGCCGAATCCGGTCCTGATCCGGGAATCGATCAAAGGTTCGGCCTTGTCATCGACATTCATGGTATAAATTCGAATCTTGAGTTTGCCCGCAGCCAGGGTGTCCTGGTACATACCCAACGTTTGGGGCTCCACCAGGGCATCCGCCGCAAAAACAAAACCCAGCTTGGCATACGATTCCGTGGCCCCGGCGCAAAGTGCGATGCGTTCCTGTTTGGTCATGGCGGCCAGATCTTCGGAAAAAAGCTTGTTGAAGACATCCATCTGGGCCTGGTCATGGAGCACGCCGGTCAGATCGCCTGTATCCGGATCCTTTTCGATAATGCCGCCCTGGGGGGCGGCCGTCTCGCGGCCGAGGCCCAACATTTTGATTGCCATGCTGTTTAAGACACAGGCATGAAACGAGGTATGATAAATAATAACGGGATGTTGTGGGCTTACTTGATCCAGGTCCAATCGGGTTGGATGCCTGTTTTCAGCCAGAAAGTATTCGGCATAGCGCGATCCCTTGATCCAGCTGCCCGCCGGCAGCGTCTCAGTTCGCTCCTTAACCAGGGCCAGAATATCATCCATCTTTTTGGCATTGGAAGCAGACAAATCGATTCCATCGAGAAGATAGCCGTAAATGGTTAAATGATTGTGGGCTTCCATGAAACCGGGAAACATGCTCGCACCTTTCAAATCGATTACCTCGGTTTCAGGTTTCATCAATCGGCGCAACGCTTCGTCTGAGCCGAGGGCGGTGACAATGCCGTTGGCAGCCCCCACCGCTGAATAAACCGTTCCGTTCCCGTCGAGGGTGTTGATTCTGCCGTTATGCCAAATGATGTCCATAGCCGTATTCCTTTTAGGCTAACAAAATAGGCCATTGTGCCGAGCCCACAAAGAAATGTCAAGAACTCTGCCCGGTCATATCCTGAATTTACCACTTTGATCCTGATTTGTTGTCTGTCCGGGGTAAAAGATCAAAATTAGTGTAACTTTTTTGCCGGCTTTGCGTTATATTAACAGCGTGAGAAAATTCAGAGCATTTTACAATAAACACAAAGATATGTTTTTTGCCTATCTCATGCGAAGTACCGGAGATTATTACCTCGCATGCGATATCATGCAGGAAAGCTTTACCCGCTGTCTTGAACGTTATGGCAAGGACTCACAGAATGCCGCGCTTCTTTATACGATCGGCCGTAATTTAATTTATGACAACGCCCGCAAACAAAAGCGCAACACTCAACTTCAATTGGACGAGAATAGTCTGGTCGACGATCATGAACACTATCTTATGGTACGCGAAGAATACCGGCAGGTACTGGCAGCGATGCAAACACTTGAAACCGATGAACGCGATATCCTGGCACTTGCCGTGAGCAGTCAAATGTCATATCGAGAAATTTCATCCATTGCGGGTATCAGCGAGGCAAATGTCAAGGTGAAGGTCCATCGGGCAAGGACCAAGCTTAGAAAAATTATCCAGGCAGGTGAATAATGCAAGACTATTTAATCAGCATGTTTATTGA
>JBAVYC010001440.1:0-2200 GCA_049698595.1 Desulfobacterales bacterium
ACATGTCGCTTAAAGGTGCAAAATTCAACAAGCTGGACAAGAGCAAATAAACCTATCGTTGAAATTAAAATCGAGCGTAACTTCACATCGCAATGGTAAAACATGGGCGCTAAATCAATCACAAGGTATACAAACTACCGGAGGTGAAACATGAGCAAAAAAGTTGGAAAAGGACTTATCGCAATGGTATTGGCAATCACGCTGATCGGGTTCGTCGGTTCTGCGGCCGCACAGGACAAAGCGGCCGACAACATGGATCTTGTGAAAGAAAAGATCCGTACCGACAAAAAGCTCTTCATTGCAACGAACATGCAGCTGACCGAATCTGAAGCAAAAGCTTTCTGGCCGGTCTATGAGGCCTACCAGGCAGATCTCGCTAAGCTAAGGGATCGGGAAATCAAGCTGATCGAGAAATTCGCTGTCAATTACGAAGCGATGTCCGATGACGCAGCGAAGAGTTTGTTGGAGGATTCCCTGTCCATCGATTCGGACCACCAGAAGCTGCGCCAATCCTATTTATCAAAGATCCGTGGGGTTCTGCCGGATAAAAAAGTGGCACGATACTACCAGCTGGAGAGCAAAATCGATGCTGTCATGGAATACGAGATGGCTAAAAGAATACCTCTTGTCGAGTAATCTGCGTTTGGGGCCGGCGCCCTGCCGGCCCTAATTCGGATCATCGTTGTTATCAGAATCGAGGATACCGTCGAGCGCGTTTTCAATACATTCCGATTGAAATGCAAAACTGAGAGGAAATCCTCCATTCTTTCGTCCTGCGGCTTTATCCCGGTACCAGTAAAGTGGTTTGCAATACGCATGAAAGCAGCGTGCATTTTATTTTTCAGATTGATCTTCATTACGGTATTCCTGTTTGGCGGCCTCATCTCCGCTGCTGATCGGAATGAGCCCCGGGAGGTGGCGAATCCCCGCAAAAAGGAAATCCCCAGGATTACACTGAAGAACATCTCACCCCCATTTAAAAATTACGAATATTACAGGGATTATCAAAACTTCGGCTTTCAATTCAACGCCACAGCTTTCAACATCATTAACGCCTGGTGGCTTGCAGAAGCGTCTACCCTGGTATATGCCGATGAAAATTTTGTCAAAACTCAGTTTCGGAGAGTCGGCCTAAGGGAGGTAAAATTTTTTGATCACTTAAGCACTCAGTGTTACGTGGCATCCAACGATAAATTCGCCATTGTTGCATTCAGAGGAAGTGAAATTTGGAAGCGCCAGGAGAAATTTGATTTCAGCAAAATAATTGCTGACTTAAAGGCCGATGTGGATATTCGTTTGACGGATTGGCCCGGGGGCGGCAAGGTTCACCGGGGGTTTAAGGACGCATTGGATGAAGTCTGGCTGGATCTTGCGGTCTATATTAGACAGTTGAATGACCAAGGGTGCAAAATCTGGATTACCGGACATAGCCTGGGGGCCGCTTTAGCAACCCTGGCGGCGGACCGCTATGGCAATGTTCAAGGGGTGTATACATTCGGTTCTCCGCGGATCGGTGATGACGCCTTTAAAAAAAACTTTGCGCTGGAGGCCTTCCGTATTGTCAACGGTAATGACATTGTTACCCGGGTTCCGCCACCAGGATGGTACAAACATGTTGGCGATATCAAGTTTATCGATCGTGAGGGCAACATCCATGACCATATCATTGAAGAAGAAGTTTTAGCGAATCAACCGCGTGATGAGCTATATGGTCAGGAAACCCCGAATCATCCCAATAAGCGTGGTTCCGCAAGCTTCATCCCGGAATCTTTCAAAGATCATGTGCCGCTGCTTTATGCGATTCACCTCTGGAATAATGTTGTTGGCACACCAAATTATTGATGCCGAATCGATTCGGAAATTCATTATCTACGATATTAAATCGATAGACTTGCTTAAATATTCAATCTGGCTACGGCATAAAGGTAATCAAAGACTGACCCACCAGCGCCCGCCCAACCATTACGATCCAGATCAATAGGATCTGCTGCCAGACACTGCCCAGAGTTTGCCTGAGGGTCTCTAAAAAGCCGTATTGGGCCATGCCGTCCCCTTAGGGTTTTGGAATGGCCCAAAAGAAATAGATCCGTTTGATTACTTCTGGGACTTGCCGGCCCAAATCAAGGCTTTAATCGACCGGGGCTACTCTTTTGGATTGCTAAACAAATTCTTTATCTTGCTCCCCAGACCTTCCTTTTTC
>JBAVYC010001441.1:0-2370 GCA_049698595.1 Desulfobacterales bacterium
GCATCGTCTTCAAGGATTTCATGGCATGAGAGTCTTTCACAGGTGTTGATGGCTTTTTCTTGAATAGTTGTTGTCATTTTCCTGAATCCTTTCTTTGGTACATTTGGCTGTGCCAATCACCGTGAAGCAGTGAATTTTTGACAAATTAAGACCGATTTTCTTTCGAGTCAAACCTTCATTTCCGTTTTAACCGGCAGTTGCGGGCATAGGGATAAATATGGGGCAGTTTTCCCACCTGTATCATTTGCTGAGCCTGTTGCCAGAAACTCACTTCGAACAGATCGTTGTGGTGCTCACAAAACACATCCCGCAGAGGCGCGCGCAATCCCAGAAATTTAATAAATTCTTCCGGGAAAACATCATTTTCATCCACATAAAACCAGGGTTCGGAGGCCATTTCATTCTCAGACTCGTAAGCTGGGGGCAATTTTTTGAAATGACAGCTTGTCAGTAGGCAGAGCTCGTCGTAATCGTAAAATACGACCCGGCCATGGCGGGTGACCCCGAAATTTTTAAGGAGAATATCGCCGGGGAATATATTGCTGACGGCCAGGTCTTTGATGGCATTGCCCCACTCGATGACGATTTTTTGGGCTTCCGACTGATCGGCTTCCATCAGGAAGACGTCCAACGGCGTAACCCGGCGTTCAACATACGTATGATCTATGATGACATAATCTTTTCCGATCCGAACCGTGCTGCCGGCATCATTTTTTAATTCCGCCAGCAATTGCGGCGAGAAACAGGATGTGTCGAACTTTAAATACTCGAAAGTCTGGGCATCCACCAGCCGACCGGCGCGGTCATGCCGGTAGACCAGATCATACTTGGCCATAATTTCGCGGCGCGTCGTTTTTTTGGGCGTGTCGAATCGATCCCGGATAAGCTTAAAAACCAGATCGTCATTGGGCAGGTTAAATACGATCATCACCATTCCACGCTGGCCCGGGGAGATGTTAAAGCGATCGATATAGCAGACTGTCATGTGTTCCAGCAGTTCCCGGTACAACTCTGTTTTGCCATGTTTGTTGAAGCCGGTCGAGATGTACAGTTCAGCGATACGTTTGTGCGGTAAAATGCTTTTGAGAAAATGAATAAGATCGTAAGGCCTTTCAACGTCAACATGGAAGTACGAGCGCGTAAAACCAAACAAAATGCTGACGTCGTCGGTATTTAACAGGACACCATCGACCACGATGCCATCGGCTGTATTCAGAAGGGCAATTGCCAGGGGAACGAGGGTTGAACCACTAAAAATGCGACCAATGAGATATGCACCCATGCCCCGATAGAAAACGCTGCGAGCCATATCGATGCCGTCGATTTTGCCTGATATCTTCATTTTTCGTAAATGAATTTCAATTTTTGCGGCCACTTGTTGAGCGTCATGCTCGATATCCTGAAAAGGCGATATGAGCGGATAATCGGCTAAAATCGTGCGAATCAGTCGGGCGGTTAATTCCCGGCCTTTGAAGGTCTGATAAATTTTAGAGGTTGTCGGGGTGGGGGGTATGTCAAAATCAGTGTTGACAAACTCGATCTCGGCATCGACACCCACCGTGGCAAAGATACGGCGGGTGATGGAGTTAAAGAAGGTTTCGGCCAGTTCCCAATCATCGTTTCGGATGAGCATACCGGAGTATGCCGCTTTGATGAGGGCCCATATGCTTTTTGCCTGTACCTGATCCGCAAGAAGGCGGCGAATGTCGATCTCGATGCGGTCCACGGCGTCCTTATATAAATCCAGTCTCCGGATGGCATTGGCCCGGACACCGTGCCAGTCACGATTTTTAAACAGCAGTGGCGCACACCGGGTGATTTCTTTAAACCGAGAGCGGTAGGTGCTAAAGGCCTGGTATATCGAGGTTGCACCCTGACCGATGAGGTGGTTTTTAATTGGTGGTTGAGACATTGGGTCCTTATCGGGTTTTATCTGACAACATGTTGTCAGAAAATGAAGGTTTCAGGCGTCAGGAAGGCGAGTCACTAAATCCTCTTGTGAAACTACGCCAAAATGGCATAGTTTCTTTGATGATCAGACCGGCTGTTTTTTTAGCCGGAGGCCGTGCTTATATAAAACTACACCAAGTTAAAAGCGAACCGCAGAACCGCAGAATAACGAATATTGAATGTCGAAGGGTGGGTTCGCTCTCCGAGGCGTAGGCGCTACAACCCCTACGAGCCGGAGGCTTCGCTCAGTCATTTTTATAAAATAGACAGAATACCTTACTTCGACATTCGATATTCATTATTCGACATTCGATATTCTCTTTTTCACAGTTTCTTTCTCGATCAGACTGGACGCTCGCGGCCAAGGCGCCGCTCGTATGAAACTACATTTCAAAAGTTTGCGCTGGTTCCATCCTGGGC
>JBAVYC010001442.1:0-1770 GCA_049698595.1 Desulfobacterales bacterium
GCGACCCCCATCATTCCCCGCGGGTCGCCGCCGTAAAGCTCGACCCCTTTGACATGATAGGCATATTTTTCGGCACCCCGGCCGATGCTTTCAGCCGCCCGTTTGACCCCTGAGGCCAGGACTTCACCCAATCCTTCTCTGTGCGCAATCTGCCTGATCACGGCTTCCATGGCTTGCGCATCACCCCAGTCGAGTTCGATGCCGCCGGTATCTTCACGCGTCAGAATCCCCCGCTGGAATAGTTCCATGGCAAAGGCAATCACGCTGCCGGTGGAAATCGTATCCATCCCCAGGATGTTGCACAGGTTGCTGAGATACATCAGGGCTTCCGGATCTGTCAGGCCGCACAAAGCACCCAGGTCGATGATGGTTTCGTATTCGGGCCTTCCGCCTTTAAACCCCTTGTAACGATCCCCTTGCAGCTCGATTTCAGCCTTACAATGAATGGGGCAGCGATGGCATTTGCTTTTCTTTTTGACGAATCGGTTCAACTGCCGGCCGTCGATTTGCTCCGCGTTGTCGATCTGATACTCCTGATAATTCCGGGTGCCCAGCATGCCCATCCGGTTGGTTTCAAGGATATCTCCGGAAGATCCGTAGGTGGAATAATCCCGATAGCGCGATACACTGTCTTTCATTTGGGCAACATACTGACGGATCACATCGGTCTGCGCTGAATTCATTTTTTCATTTTTCGGTGCGGCCTGCAGGACGATGGCCTTCAGGTTTTTGGCCCCCATGAGCGCACCCAATCCGGTTCGACCGGCGGCATGGTCCCAACCGGCCATAATACAGGCAAATAAAACCCTCTTTTCACCCGCCGGACCGATGGTCAGCATATCGACATTTTCTGCACCCACGTCTTTTTTGAGACGTTCTTCCGTATCACGGTTGTCAAGACCCCAGAGGTGCCGGGCATCGTTGACTTGCACACCGTCAGGTCCGAGATGCAAGTAGACGGGCCGGGCGGCCCGCCCGGTGATGATGATGCTGTGAACCCCCAATGAGTACATCCTGAAACCGATATACCCGCCGACATTAGAACTGCCGATCAATCCGGACAATGGTGAAAGGGCATTGATATGAATACGCGATGAGGATGGGGCGACGCTGCCGGTCAACAGACCGCGGCTGATCACCAACAGATTGTCAGGATCGAAGGGATCAATACCCGGTTCGAGGCGACGGTACAATGTCTCCACATTGTACCCGAACCCGCCCAGGCTCTGTCGGATTTTCCTTTCCGACATATCTTCCTGCTCGATGTTTCCCGTTGAGAGATCGATGTCTAAAATCTTACCAAATCTACTCACATGAAATCTCCGTTAAGACAAAAAATTTCCCTTCTATACCCAAACAAAGGTCGTTGCTAACAGCCGGTGGATAGTACCATTTTGGGGGTTATAATTCTGTGAAATTTTTTTATTTGAGCTTTTCAGTCAGCTCCTTGACACTGCCGATCTCATCCAGATGCCAGGCCAGATCCAGAATCTCATCTGCTTTGGCGGCATCCATTACGGTCGCCGCCAACCAGCTGAATTTTTCCGCCATGACCTCCCGTGTCCAATCCGGCGCAGATCTGTTCATGCCGCCATCTTTCATCCCGGACGTATATTCGCGACCGTCCTTTAGCATTATGGTCACGATGCTGGCAAAACGACCGCGTGGATCGCCCTTTTCGTACAACCGGCACAGTTCGTTGAGCTCATCGGACTCGACGACCTCGACCCTGCGGGCAAGGTCCTGGATTTTAGGGTCTTTGAGACGGTG
>JBAVYC010001443.1:0-3185 GCA_049698595.1 Desulfobacterales bacterium
AATATGAATCAAATATCAAACCTTGGATAGCCGCTAATGGCGGTAACCTCAACGATATTTGGAAAAAAGCAAGCCGGAACAAGTAGACACATGGCATAATTGACATTTTCCCCACAAAAGTCATCAGTTCAAACCTACTAACTGACAATGATATGGTCATATTGGCAAAACAATACTCACCACTACATTTCGTGGGTTTTTATGTTATTTGAAACTGCAAATTAATTGAAAAAATCCAAATATGGTCAGAAGTTGTGGTATCATCGTACCCTTAAGTCAGGCATAACTTGCATTACCCTTAAATATCATCAAATTCAAACATACATCGAATAATCTTAACAATCAACTGCCGGCTTCTACGTAATTTTAGATGGAAGCTGCCCAACCTGAAAGCGAAACATGCGGCGTTTTCATCCTGATGATGCCCAAGATAGCCAATCAAAAGGTGAAAATATCATTCGCGGTAAAGATCCGAGATAAGTCTGACATCCGCCTGGCTTTGGTTGCGCTGGTATCTGCAGTGAAGATCAAGCAAACCAATTTTTATGCTAAGTAAGGGGTATTATTTTATAGCCTCTCGTGGCTCTTACGCCGATGAATTATACTGCAAAAAAGTGCACTTTAACATACGAAACAAACCTAACTTTGTATCTCTTTGTGTTTTCTTGCTTAAAGATGGTATATTACAAGATTCTTATCAAACTGGAATTATTATACATTTTTACTTTTAAAGTCATTGGTCAGCCGTGGCCTGGTTTTTGCTTTCTTTCAAAGATGAAACAAAAGGTATGGTTTGAATAGCACGATCCAAAGGAGGATGGATTGAGAAGACACACCCTGCACCTGTTTTTCGTGTTCTGCATTGCAGCGTTTTCGATCATTCCAGTCGGCTGTCGCACTGGTGGCGGCGAATCGGAGAACTCTGCCGACCAGGTCATCACCTTCCCGCCGGTTAACCCGGAGGGCGGTCCACAGGCCGGTAATCCGAGTGGGACCACGCCAGTCCCGTCCGAGGCGGATCTGGAAGATGTGTCCAACCCCGACCATATTATAGGTAATGGTACGCCGGAGAGCTGTGATGCTGAATCCTTTATCGACGCAGTCGCCCAAGGGGGAACCACTGTATTTGACTGCGGCCCCGATCCGATTACGCTGACGCTTCCCAGACCGGCGAAGGTGTTCAATGACGCCAACCCTGATATTGTTATCGATGGCGGTGGGCTGGTTTCTCTAAGCGGCGGAGGACGAACTCGGATTCTGTATATGAATACCTGCGATGCGGATCAGGTCTGGACCACCCCCCATTGCCAGAATCAGGATCATCCCCGTTTGACGGTGCAGAATATCACGTTTGCAAATGGAAACTCCACTGGCGAGATCGAATATGACGGCGGCGGGGCCATATGGGTGCGCGGCGGGCGTTTTAAGGCCGTCAACTGCCGCTTTTTCAACAACGTGTGTTCCGATACCGGACCGGATGTAGGCGGCGCAGCCATCCGGGTGTTCAGCCAATACGAAGGTCTTCCGGTATATATCGTTAATTGCACCTTTGGCGGTGCCCAAGGGTATGGGAACGTGGGATCGAATGGCGGCGCCATCAGCAGCATCGGCGTTTCATGGACCATTATCAACAGCCTCTTTTCCTATAACTCCGCCATTGGATATGGTGCCAACCCGTCAGACCCTGGGACACCCGGCGGCGGTAGCGGCGGAGCAATATACAACGACGGAAACACGATGACACTGACTGTGCTAGGCACTCTGATTGAGTACAATGAAGTAAACGAACACGGCTCGGCCATTTTCTTTGTCTCCAATGATCACACCGGCAATATCGTTATCGACAATTCGGGGATCACCAACAATTCAGGTGGCTCCTGGTACCCCGTCTTCGACGGCATCTCCATGCACAGCGATACCCCGATCGCAGTGACGGATTCGATCATTGAGTTCAATTCGTAAGAATAGGTCACACCACAGAAGAATTAGCTATAAATTGAATTACCGCCGATTCACCATGTAATTATCGATCAGTAAAGTTTAAATTGAGAAGACTTTTCTATTGATTCTATCCCATCGTTAATATCAAAAATCCTATCCAACCTAAAACCATAGGGCGGTAGACAATGGAAGTTTCAGAGGCAGCAAAACTTTGGCTGGAGTTTTCACCCTAAACGGTTGGAGGTAAGGCAGGTGTAATGTGACAAAAAATGCCTGTTCGAATGGACCCGATATGGCAACAGCGGTATCCAGTATTTGACCGAAGATTTCATCGATGAGTTGCGGCACCGCCGGCGGTTCGTAGACAGACTTTCCGATACCGACATACGAGGAACTCGATCGCCGCTTTGTGATTGAGCATCATCTGGGTTCCGAAGGGTGTTTTCCCGGGCGCTGTTTCGCCAAACGCGATGAGTCTTTCGGTTTCAAGTAGCGAGTAGGTATTTCCTTCCAGACGGCTTGATGCCCAGGAAAGATCGATCAAAAGTCTGTCCAGAATTTGCCGAATGTAAGTTCCTGCAGAATAGTCGATACCGATACGCCGGCCAATATCCATCAAGTGATTACGTATTGCCGCCGGCAGGTACCAGGTTACATTCGGCTGATAACGATCGATGAATTCCCTCTGGTAATTAACCGGCTGGCGGGCAGATAAATGCCGGGAACTTCGATTTTCGTATTTTCTCCACCACCGCTATCTTCGCCTCCGGGTCGCTAAACTATTGCAGGCTCACTATTCGAAAATGCGTCACTGGATACCCAAATTATATGATAAGTTTCAAACCTTTGGCTTCAATCTCATGCCTGATTTCTTCCGGGAGTCCCTTGTCGCTAAAAATGGTAAACGAAGGCTTCAGAGGGGAAATCTGAAAGGTGCAGAGTTTATAAAATTTACTGCTGTCGACCAGCACATTGATACGCTGGCTGTGCCGGAACAGTTCCGGAATCAAGTCGTTAATAAAATGCATCTGGGTCATCAGCCCATTACGCACCGAAATCGCACCTACGGAAATAAATATTTGATTCAGATTAATCGGTTGCAGGGCGTCCACGGCCCAGCGACCGTAGAAAGCTTTGAACTCAATTTCAACTGCGCCCCCGGTACTAATGACTTGGATTCCCTGTATGCCGCCGAGCTCGAGAGGAATTTGAAGCGAATTGGTCAAAACCAACAGGCTTTTATA
>JBAVYC010001444.1:0-9225 GCA_049698595.1 Desulfobacterales bacterium
ACAACAAGTTTTAAGGAACATAAGGTGTCGGGTTTCAGTGTTCGGCACCTCAATTCCCTAGTGTGAAACTACGCCAAAATGGCACGGTTTTTGAGGAAGCTTCGCCGGTTCAGGGTTGTTCATCCAACTTCACCGTTTGGTTGAGTTGGGATGTCATGTCTTTATCCAGGTTGTTCAAATATTCGTTGCTGCGGGCCTGAACGCTTTCGAGAAAAGGCCGAATCTGAAATAGCTGCAATTCACTGCTGACAAAACCGAACTCGATGTCGGCCGGCGCCGGGTTTCCGGCCGCATCTACAATAGAAGGAAATCGCTGCGGCAAGTCCTGTGCCAGATCGATGAGTTGTCGGATCTCGTCCGGTTTGAGCACTGTTTCAGATCCTTCCACCAACTCTTTATCAACACCGCCGCTGGATTTTAGCACCCGGCGCCAGGGCGCCGTAGCCTGGGCCAGCATACGGACGTCACCCGTCTTGACATGAATGCGCAACGACTCGGCGGCTTGCCCGTCAACTGCCCCGCCAACCCCTTCGTTTACTGCAACTGAAAGCCATCCTTTATCACCGCTGTCAATATCACGGGTCACCATCACGCCCGATTTTTGCGACGGCACACTGCGCAGAAGAAGCACAGACGCATAGACGTGTTGCGGCAGGTCCATGTGTGATTGACGCCAGGCAAAGGCACGCTTGCTGAAAGGCGATGCCCATACCTTGGGGATGGCCGCCAGGACATTTTCAAAGCCCACCACGTTCGGGATTGTCTTGTTTAATCCGGCGCCGGTAAACCCGGGCAGGTCTTCAACATTGGTGTCACTGCGCACGAATACGCCGTAGGTTCCATCCGGGCCGAATACCTTCTCCATTGCCGCGGCCAGATGCTGCTGAAAATCTTCATCGAATTCGACATTCAGTATGTAATTTTCCAATTGTCGGCGCAAAGTTTCCATTTTTTCATCACGTTTAGCGGCGCCGGACGGCATGGCCTGTATCTTTGCATATTCAGCTTCCATCCATTCAAAAATCGTTAGCTTACTATTTTTAGCAGGCAGATCTAGAATACTGCGAAAAACACCAAAAGGAATCGTCAGCCCGTTGGCGACCGCTTCGGGATAATGGTGGTATAGTTCACCCAGATTAGCGGCCTTGGGACCGACAATACGTCCTGAGTCTGCGGCGCGCAGCCGATCTAAAGGAATAAAACTATGGGTCTTGAGGTCCAGTTTTTCCAAATCCGGATGAATTAGATTGGCCGACGCTGTTTCTTGCTTAAAAATGTGATTCAACTGCCCCTTATCCAGCATCAGCTGAACGGATCCGGCCGGACTGGCGGCCAGTATGACGTTCTGCCCCTCATAAACAGCCAGCTCAGGGATTAAGCTCTCATCGACCGTTACATTGGGAATGCCCAGGTTACGTGCGAGCAGCTGCACATGGGATAACGGGTTACCTTCACCGGCTGTCAGAATGCCGGCCACCGGCGGCAATTCTGCAATCGTTTCCGGCAACAAATATATGCCTTGCGGGTCAAAGTCTTGATGCGGCTCAGTGGATTTTAATCGAATTTTACCGCGTGCGAGGCCGGGATTCAGGCTACGCAGTCCGGCACCGACGTCTTGGCCGAAAAGCTCGTGGCGCAATCCCACAAGTTGGTTGGCATCACGCAGCAAACTATCCAAAACGTTGGAGTAAAAGAATAGAGGGCTGCCCCTTAAAAAATCCTGAATGACACGGTCGGCCAGAGGTTCAATCTCGGTCAATTTTCGCTTACTTTCATCAAAATGGAAACGGAGCCACTGGCCGCTCCAGCCCGGTACCCGGGCCAGGTAATCGAGGGTGGCCTTGTAGGTTTCGAGTGATATTGTTTTCCCGTCGAGATTGGCGAGAGTATCTTTTAAGTCCTGTAGCTGAATGGCCGATATGAGACCGGCGCCAAAAACAGCAAAACTGCTGTCCTCAAGCCACTCTAGTCGTTCACGGCGGGAGGCGTTCGCTAACCGCTCCATCAGGGCCCTGCCCGCAGCGTATTGTTCGATCTCGACTGCCAAACTCGTGTCCACTGCAGTCAGACGTAGGGTTGACTGCCGGATGTGCGGGAGCTGTTCTCTAATTGTCGCCATTATCCTGCAGGCTGTCGCAAAACGGATGCCGGGATCTTGGGTTGTTTCCAGGATCTTGATAGCCGCCGCAATTTCCCGCGCAAGTTCGGGGTTGCTGCTGAGTTTTTTCTTAAATTCCTTCAAGCGCTTTGATGCTGATTCGGGTGCAAATACCTTATCAATCTCGACCGCCAGACGCTCATATTCCGCCGCCAGCTCAGGATCTCGAACGCCGGCAGCATAGTCCCGGACACGCTCGGCATCTTCCCGGTCCGGTTGATTATGCATTTTGACACGGAGCGGCAGAAAATCTTTATCTTTTTCGGAAAGCGCAAGAGAGTTTTGACGAACCTTTGCTACACTGGTGGTTTCGACCCCATGGTCCAAAAGGTTTGCACCGATCCTAAGCGGGATAAATCCGCGGTGATACCAGACGTCTTTAGCGGCTAGACCCAGCAACAGCTCCCGTGCCTTGGCAGCTTCATTTTCGGCCTGAACCGCTCCACGGTAATACCGCGCTTTGCGAAAAATCCATCCATCGTCGGCGGCAATCAAAAATTTTTCGATTAAAATTTGATTATAAAGATCGGAATAGCCCCGGGCGTCCGTTATCAGGCTCGAATCAAGGGAGGCCAGGATATTAGCGATATAGTATCCACCGGCGCGCAAACGCTTAACACGATCCGTCCATTGGCCGTGTTGCACCCCACCACCATGTTCTTTGCAGGCATAGGCTTTTGGGGGCAGAATACTCCCGTCGTTGCAAAACCAGCGGATACGCGTAAACGGACCTTTAGCGGAGGTCTTCATCTCCGCAATCCATTGGCGTAACGTTTCTCGGGAAGGTAAATCTGCGGCGACTTGCGGGAGAGGAGTTAATACTATTAATAATAGGATGACCGATGCGATCCGGATGACATTCATTAACTTGAAATCCTTCTAAAATCCATGGGTTGAAGGTTACCGAATTTAAATAAAAAAAGTTAAGCCATCATCCAGGTAATGTCAAGCGTGGCAGCAGTGTTTGCGAATTGACCATTGCCGGCGGCCACATCGTCGACCAGTCCACCTTGTTCTCACGGCCCATAGCAAAACAGAAACCCAATCCGGCCAAACCGCAATTGACCACGGCGCCATACCTTCCGTGAGATCGATCGGCAACATAGACAAAATTGATTATCCAGAAAATTATAACTCCCAGAGGATTCCCTGAGGGCCGGCATTGATCACGGTTGTTTCACCGATACGATCGATTTGACCGGCGCTTCCATGGATGTGTCCGCAGACGACCAGGTTCGGCTTTTTGCTAAGGACGGTTTCTCGAACGGCTTGACTACCTAAACTCCGGCCATCCGAAGATAAGTCAAGCATGCCCATGGGGGGTGAGTGGCTGATCAGCACACCACCGGATGGGCAATCTCGCAATAAATCGTAGGCCTCATCTTCGGAGAAATCATAACTCCACGGTCCAAAAGGCGTGATCGGTATACCGCCGCCGATACCGAAAAATGTAATCTCCGCAAGGGTTACCCGAGTGCCGTGTAGCACGCGGGCAGTTTTCCATGATCGGCAGGCCTGTAAAAGCTCTTCGTCTGATTCACTGTTTCCGGGAACCAGCACCGTCGGTTTGGTTATCGCCGATAGGGGTGTAATAATATCGGCCAATCCCCGGCGAGCCACACAGAAATCTCCGGCGCCCACAACCACATCGACGGTATTAGATAATTCGACCAGCTTTGAAGCGGTACCAAAATCATTATGCAAGTCGCTAAACACCAATAGTTTCATCTATCAATTCCTTTCTGCGAATCGATTTTTTTTTGAGACCGGCCTTACGATTTTTCACGCTGTCGACCACGGAACAGAGAACCGGCACCACGATTAAGGTGAGCAGAGTAGCAAACCCCAGCCCGAAGATCACCGCAACGGCCATGGGGCCCCACCACTGGGAAGACTCTCCGCCGATATCCCAGGCCAGTTTGCGGAAATCAAAGCTGACACCCGTTGCCATGGGTAAAAGTCCGAGGATCGTGGTAATCGCCGTCAACATCACCGGGCGAAAGCGGACCGATCCGGCCCGCAGCAGGGCATCATAGGATGAAAGCCCTTTGGCCAAAAGCTGGTTGTAGTAATCAATCAGCACTATGGCGTTATTCACCACCACGCCGGCCAGGCTGATGACCCCGATTCCGGTCATGATAACCCCAAAGGCGGTTCCGGTCACCAGCAGCCCGATAAAGACACCGACCAGCGAGAGGACAACCGAGGTCAAGATGATAAACGGCGTGACAAAAGAGTTAAACTGGGTCAGAAGAATCAGTAAAATTATGGCAATAGCGGCAAAAAAGGCCTTGCCTAGAAAAGCCTGGGCTTTGGCCTGCTCTTCCTGCTCACCGCTGAAACGATAATTATATCCCCGGGGCCAGGCTATATTCTGCTGCAGCCGGCTATCTATTTCTTGGATGACATCATTGGCCAGGCGGCCGGATACATCGCCGGATATGGTGACCACCCGTTTTTGATCCAGCCGCATGATAGCTCCGATGCCGCTTCCCAATGATACTCCGGCCAAGGTGGTCAGGGGGATGGGTTCTCCCAGGGGGCCGGATACCGTGATCCGTTTGAGGTTTTCGATGGAGCGCCGATCGCGTTGCGGCAGTCTGGCGATAATATCGTATTCATCTTTGCCTTCGCGGTAAACGCCCGCTTTGACACCATTGATGGCGGCCTTGACGGTGTAGGCAATCGTGTAGGTATCCAGTCCCATCAGCGCCGCCTTTTCTTTGTCGACCCGTACCCGGATTTCCGGCTTGCCCTTGACGAAATTATCCTTCAAATCCACCAATCCGGCAACATCTCGGATTTCTTTGCGAACCATAGTTGCCAGTTCACCGAGTACAAGGATATCTTCCCCGGAAATTTCGATGTTGATGGGGGCACCGGTGGGCGGTCCTTCTTCTTCTTTTTCCACCTGGATTTCTGCTCCTCCGATGGTTTTTAAAACCCGTTGCCGGATTTCGTTGACGATTTCAGAAGATGGCCGGGAGCGGTCGTGGAAATCTTTGAAGTCCAGCACCACCCGGTTGATGTGGGTACCGGTCCCGCCCTGGGAAAAGGGATCCCCTCCCAGCGCGCCGATATTGGAAATCACATAACGGATGTCTTCATATTCGGAAACAATCTTTTCGGCCTGGGCCACCAGTTTGTCGGAAGCATCCAGGTTGGTGCCTTCCGGCGCCTTGATATTGACATAGGCCCGCTTGGGCTCGGTTTCCGGGAAAAATTCCGTCCCTTTGCCGAACATGCTAAAAGCCGTTATGGCGGCTACGAGCATCACGAAACTGGACAGCAGCACCAACCACCGATGGCGCAGGCACCATCTCAACAAAACCAGATAAACCCTTTTAATGAAAGGTTCCCGTGGATGCGGATTGTGCTTTGGGTTGGCCGACTTTATTTTCTGGTAGCGGGCCGAAAGAACCGGATTGATGATTAATGCGACGAACAACGAAGCGCTCAATGCCATGATCAGGGTCATCGGCAGATAGCCCATGAATTCACCCATGATACCCGGCCAGAACATCATCGGTGAAAAAGCGCCGAGGGTGGTCAGGGTGGAGGTGATCACCGGCCAGGCCACTTGATCGGCACCGATCTGGGCGGCATCCTGCCGTGTTTTGCCCTGCTGCATGTGCCGGTAAATATTTTCCACAATCACGATGCCGTTATCCACCAGCATACCCAGGGCCAGTATCAGCGAGAAGAGGACCACCATATTCAGGGTGACATTAAAACCGGTCAGGAGAGCAAAGGTGATAAACATGGAATAGGGAATCGCCAGGGCCACAAAAATGGCCGACTGCCCTCCGATGAAGACAAAAATGATGACCATTACGAGAATCAGACCGGAAATTATATTATTTTCAAGATCGGCCACCATGAGCCGCACGTCATTGGACATGTCGGCAGTCAAGTCGATTTTCAAGGATTGCGGCAGCTGGGACCGCATGTCGTTGACAATGCGCTTGACTTCATCGGTCACCCGCACGATATTTTCGCCGCTGCGCTTGGATACCGCAATCGTAACGCTTTTTTCCTCGTTGATCCGGCTGCGGGTTAACGGGTCCTTGAAGGAATCCTTGATTGTAGCGATATCACGCAGGTACACCGGTTTGCCGTCCCTCACAAAAGCTACAATAGAATAGATTTCCGACGGGTGCTTGAAGTCCTCCGGCACCCGCACCAGGTACTTGGCGTCTCCGATGTCCATGCTGCCGCCGGGCATATTTACATTGCTGCGCGTCACGGAATTGATAATACTGGAAAACGGCACATTATAGGCGCCCACTCGATCCAGGTCGAATTCAACATGGATTTCCCGTTCCAGACCGCCGCTGATGCGGGCTTCCAGCACACCGGTAATGGATTCAATCTGGTCCTGTAAATCCTCGGCCAGATTCTGCAGCCGGCGCAGGCTGAAAGGTCCCGACAGGACCACCCGGATGACCGGCATATCTGAAAAATTGGCTTCCGCAATGGTCGGATCATCGGGGAGATCGGCCGGCAAATCGTTTTTGGCCTGATCCACCTTGTCCCTGACCTTCTGCACAGCGTCATCCAGGTCTACCTTGGGCAGAAACTTGATGGCCACCGTAGAAATGCCCTCCGCTGAGGTGGAGCGGATTTCCTCGACATTGTCGATGCCCTTGAGTTTGCGTTCGATGGGGATGGTGATCAGCTGCTCTGTGTCCTCGGGAGCCACCCCTTCATAAGTGGTGGTGACAAATACATAAGGAATTGTAATATCCGGAAAGGATTCCCGGGGCAGGGTGGCATAACAATAAACGCCGGCAATGACGATGATGACCAGCAGCGCAAGTACCGTTGCCTGCCGTTTAAGGGCCGCCTGATTTAAAATCATTTAGCCGTCACCTTCATGCCGTCTTCAACCTCAGTATGCCCCTTGACAATCAGGTGATCGCCGACGTTAAGCCCGCTGGTGATCTGGACCCGGTCGCCTTCAATCACACCGATGGATATAGTGCGCGATTCGGCAATGCCGTCTTTTTCTAAAAATACAATCCGTTCCCCACCTTTGTCGACGATGGCAAACAGGGGCACCGCGACCGTATCGGCAATGATCCGGCGGACAAAGGCTACCCGGCCGATCATTCCCGGCCGGATATCATGTTCGCGATTATCGATGATCGATCGCACCAGGAAGGTTTTGGTGGCCGGATCTGCTTTAAACGAGACAAAATCAACGGTTCCGATTAAAGGGCGTTCCGCAAAGGCATCAATTTTAATCGGTGTCTTTTGGCCTCTTTTCACATAGCGGACATCGAGCTCGGGCACCCGCACGTTGATCTTGATTTTGTCAATGTTGACAATGTCTGCAATCGGCTTGCCGATATCGGCATATTCGCCCACATCCACATATAAATGGTTGATGATTCCGGTAATCGGGGATTTCGGAAATCCATGATTATACCTGACCTTGATTTGCTCAAGATCGGTCAAGGCCAGTGTGAGCTGGGTTTCGCTTTGATCCAGTTCCTCCTTAGCGATAATTTTGTTGGCATATAGCCGCCGGCGTCGCTCGCATAAATCGTTGGCCAAATTACACGCTGCTTTGGCATGTTCCAGGGCCGCTTTATGGGCGGAGACATCTATTTTGGCCAGCAACGCTCCCTTTTGCACGGTTTGACCTTCGTGCGGCCCGATCCACTCGACCCGGCCGGCGGCATTGGCAGCCACCTTGACGTCTTCATAGGCCTCCGTTTCACCCGGCAGAAAAACGACATCCCGAATGGATACCGGTTCCACAACGATTACCGAAACCGGAATCGCGGCAACCTCACGGGAGTCGCTTTCGGCAATGGCCATATTTTCCTGATCCTTACAACCGGTCATCACAAAGACCACCAGCATCGCAATCAGTGCGGCAGGTGCGATCGTAAAAAAAATTCTGGCTGCTTTCATTTAACTCTTCTTTCCCCGGCTTAAACCCTGAAAGGCAAGCCGCAGTAGTCGTTCAGGACGTTGCGGGTCTGTCAGTTCAGGCTGAATCTTTTCCAGATTCAAACTGAAATCAATCAGGCTGAGCACTAGAAACGCCATCTCATCCACATCGACTTTTTTGATTTCACCCGATGACAGGCCCTCGAAACATATCTGCCTCACTGCATTGAACATCTGACGGTGGTAAATAGGGAAATCATATCCCGGCGCACCTTGGGGAGGACCATAAATGAGACCGTGAATCATTGTGTACAGACCCTGGTACTCCTGAATTTCTTCATATATTCGGCGATAAAGGAAAATGATCCGGTCCTGCACCGTTCCCGACGCTTGATACACATCATCTATGATTTTTTTCTGAACTTCCGCCCCCCACTTTAAAATGGCGTAATAAAGTCCCTCTTTGCTCTGAAAATAATAGTACAACACCGGTTTGCTGACACCGGCCCGGGCAACAATCTCTCGAACCGAGGTGGAAGCATAGCCCTTTTCGGCAAACAAGTGAGAGGCGGTTTCCAACAGCCTTGCCCGGGTCCCGGATGCCAAGGACGTGATCTCACTTTTGTTTTTCATAAGGGACATCTTTGTTTTCTCAACAGTAAAAAAATGCTCAGTCTAGTTTGAATTATCTGTATTGTCAATACCAGATTTACCTACCGGTAGGTATACTATAACATCTGTGTAGAATTTTCCAAGGGGGTATCAGAAACATCTCAAGGAATTGGCTTCACCCCTCGAGATCAATAATTTTTTTTATTTGATAATTTACTGCCAAAATTGATATATCCTGACCCGCATAAACCGGAAAGAATAGCCACAAAGGCACCAGGACACAAACAATAAATTTCTATTCCTAATTAAACTTCGTGTCTTGGTGGTAAAACTATTTTGTTAGAAAAATCAATTGTTTGGAATTTTAAAGTTCGGTCATTGTGATTTGCATTCGACTTGGCTCAGGGTGGTGGTGAGTCCTTCGACCTTGCTCAGGACCGTGAGCCTGTCGAACGGCTTGTCGAACCATTGGGTAGATGTGTTTTGTTATTTGGAATTTTTTATACTGCTCGGAAAGGATGTAATGATGCACGATACGTACAGCTGTTTTGCTG
>JBAVYC010001445.1:0-1767 GCA_049698595.1 Desulfobacterales bacterium
GACAAAAACTGTCCGCCAGACTTGATTTGCCAGCGGACGATAAGCCTTGTGCCTACACCCTGTTTGCCCATTGTTTTACCTGTTCTAAGAACATCAAAGCCATCAGTCATATCAGCCGGGCATTGACCCACAATGGAATCGCCGTGATGCGCTTTGATTTCACCGGACTGGGTGAAAGCGAAGGCGATTTTGCCGACACCAATTTTTCTTCCAACGTCGGCGATCTCGTGGCAGCGGCTGAATTCATGGCAAATACCCACACGGCGCCAAAAATTTTAATTGGCCATTCCCTGGGCGGCGCGGCTGTGCTGCAGGCCGCAGCAAAGATACCTTCCTGTGCCGCTGTAATCACGATAGCGGCACCGGCGGATCCCGGTCACGTGACCCACGCCCTGGGCGATACCAAAGATATTATTGAACGCCGGGGGGAGGCCAATGTTAGTTTAGCCGGCCGGACCTTTAAAATTAAAAAACAATTTTTAGACGATCTTGAATCGGTACCCATGCGGCAAACCATTCGTAATTTAAATCGGGCCCTTTTAATTTTTCATTCACCGGTTGACGGTGTCGTCGGGATTGAAAATGCGTCTAAGATTTTCCAGTTCGCACGCCACCCCAAAAGCTTCATTTCCCTGGACAGGGCCGATCATCTGTTAATGAATCCGGAGGACTCGCAGTATGTGGGTGCTCTCATCGCAACCTGGGCAATGAGATATATTGAAAAGGAGAATTCAAGATGAAAGATATTTCGACCATCGATTACGCGATCCTGGATCGACCGGAGGTTCTCATGTTTTTGTTTCACCCGCGGCCCGAGCCGACGGTGTCTCCGTTTCAGACCGCCGAACCGGAAACCCGGATGGCAGGACAAAAAGATATTCTGATTCCGGTGCAGGCCGAAATCGCCGTCGGGGCTCGTTTTCATATGGCGGAAAAATCAGGCGGCAACCTTCTTTTTTTCCACGGCAACGGAGAGATTGTCGCCGACTACGACGAGCTGGGTGCCGTTTATAATCAGATGGGTATCAATTTATTGGCGGTTGATTATCGCGGCTATGGTCGATCCGGCGGCAAACCGACGGTCACCGCCATGATGCGGGACTGTCATAGTATCTTTCATTTCGTGCGGAAATGGCTTCAAAAAAACAATTATACCGGCCCGATCCTCCTGATGGGACGATCCCTCGGCAGTGCATCCGTTCTCGAACTGGCAGCCGCTTATAAGAATTTAATCGATGGCCTCATTGTTGAGAGTGGATTCGCCTATGCCGGTCCTTTGTTAACCCTTTTGGGGATCGATTTTGCTGCCCTGGGATTCAAAGAGGAGAAAGGCTTTCGCAATGTCGATAAAATCAAAAACTTCGATAAGCCGACCCTGATCATTCACGCCGAATTTGATCACATCATTCCGTATTCTGACGGCCAAACCCTGCATGACGCCTGTCCATCCGGAGATAAAAAATTGTTAAAAATTCCCGGCGCCAACCATAATGATATCTTTATGCGCGGCTTACAGGAATACCTGGCGGCAGTTAAAAATATCGTTGCAACGGCAAAAAAGAATAAACCTGTGAGTGTCTTATAAGCTCAGATCTCAGCAATGCGGTGGGTTTGATTGAAAAGGAAACTTTGAAAAAGCGAATGTCGAATATCGAATCATGAATATCGAATGTCCAAGGAATGTATTCTGTCTATTATAAAAAGACAGCGCACAGCGCTTCCATCCTTCGAAATTCGATATTCGTTATTTGATATTCTGCGGTTCGC
>JBAVYC010001446.1:0-6027 GCA_049698595.1 Desulfobacterales bacterium
GCTCATCATCCATGCCAAGGGCCGCCATGCGTAAAAATTTCCTGGGGTCCATGTCCTCCAGACCGGTTGCCGGGCATCCGGAAGAACAGGCCCCGCAGGTCAGACAAAGGTTTAGGTTACCGCCATCCGGCAGGATTTCCTTAACCTTATCGATGAACAGACTTTTTTTCTTAGCGCCAATTTTGATTGCATCTTTTGCCATGTTGTCAAAACCTCCGTTGATGTTTTTTCCCCTTAACTGCTTGCGCCCCGATTCATTGCGCAAGTTTTTATTGATTCAAATTCTTCAGCAAATTGCGAGATGAAAAAAATATCAAGAGGCTTTTATGCCAGAAATTTTACACGATGTCAACGAATCTCTACAAAGGCAGTAGGATATTAGGCAATATTTATAATCATTCGAAATTGCGCAGTTTTTTTAATCTTTGCGAGCGGCGGAATGTTAACCCGGAATTAAAATTGTAGATCCGGTGGTCTTGCGGGCTTCCAGATCACGATGGGCCCGGGCGGTTTCTGCCAGCGGATAGGTTTGTTTGATCTCAATTTTAACCGCTCCGCTTAACACGACGTCGAATAAATCCTGGGCATGAACCCGCAGATCTTCCCTTGCAGCGGTATACGCCATCAGCGTCGGCCGGGTTAAAAACAACGATCCTTTGGCTGACAATACGGACAGGTCCAGGGGGGGTACCGATCCGGAAGCTTGCCCGAAGGAGACCATCATGCCGAAGGGACGTAAACAATCCAAAGATTTCATGAATGTTGCCAGACCCACGGAATCATAGACGACGTCCACACCTTTCCCGCCGGTTAATTCCCGGGTTTTGGCAGCAAAATCCTCCTCGTTATATAAAATGGGATGATGGCAGCCGTTAGCGCGGGCGATTTCGGCCTTTTCCGGCGATCCGGCAGTCCCGATCACAGTTGCACCGAGGTGTTTGGCCCACTGGCAGACAATTGAACCGACACCTCCGGCGGCGGCGTGAATCAAGATTGTATCGCCTTTTTTAACGTTATAGCAGCCCTTCAAAAGATAGCGTGCCGTCATACCCTGGAGCATCATGGCGGCTCCCTGGGAGGTGGGGATGTTTTCGGGTAGTTTAATTAAACGATGCGCCGGAATGCGTCGGACTTCGGCATAGGCTCCGGGCGGAATTGCGGCGTAGGCAACCCGGTCACCGACGACGACTTCAGAGACTCCTTCACCAATTTCTTCCACAATTCCGGCGCCTTCCAACCCCGGTACGGCCGGCAAGGCAGGCAAAGGATACAATCCGGTGCGGTGATAAACGTCGATAAAATTCAGGCCCACGGCTTCATGGCGCACCAAAGCTTCACCTGCGCCGGGTTTACCGGGATTATCCTCCTCCCAGCGCAATACTTCGGGTCCGCCGGTTTCATATATTCTGATGGCTTTGGTCATACGATCCTCCTTTCTGTTGAGGTGCTAAATTTTATAACCTGCTTTGGAACCAGAATATATAGTAGTCAGCTTATTTTATTAGTCAATTGATAAGAGCATTGGAATTGAAATGAAAATGGGCGTTGACAATTTAAATAATGTCCAAAACAAAGAGCTATTCTCAAAGTAAATTACGAGCTCTGTTTGCTATAGAAATTCCGAGGCTTTTCCTTTCTTTCGTTCCAATCCATTAAGGCTAAGGAAATTGGGTCGGGAAACTTTTTCGGTGCCGATCCTCTTCGATTCCAGCCCACATTTCTGGCAGGTAATATAATCAGACGACCTATTGTCACCATTTATAAGCCATTTGGTTTCGACGATCATGCAATGGTTACATCTATATTCAATCTTACGCATTATTTTAGCTCCCCCTGTATTCTTTCCGGCTGTATTTTGCGGAACCCGGTCATGCGTCAAAATAGCAATATGTGTGCCATTTCATTTATAAGAATAAAAAATCATTTGAAATCAGTAGAATACGCTAATGATAGGAGGTATGACAAATGATAGAGATATGGCAAAAACTGGATATTTGTGAGTAAAAATATTCATAATGAGGCAGATGAAGAAACCTAATGAATTGGTAAAAATTCTGAAAAAAATTAAGCCTAAGCATCAATCGGTCGATATACACTTCGTAAGGAGACGAACATGAAATACATATCGACCATCTTGATTTTCATTTTTCTGATTATTGGCGGTTGTAACAGCGGTGGCGGCAGCGGCGGCGATGCGGATGAAATTATCCCCGCAGCCGGTGCCGAGGACTACACGGCTCAGGGTTACGAATCGGATTTTAAGATGTGGGAACACAATGAAATACCCTTTGCCGACGCCGACAAGACCGATGCGGATGATCTCAGCATGTGTTGGGCCGCGGCGGCGGCGAACCTGTTGGCTTGGACCGGTTGGGCCGCAGACGAGGATGATGCCTTCGAAATTTTCAAGGCTCATTTTGAAGACAAACCCGGTTATGTCTACGATGCTTTAAGCTATTACTTTACCGATTATGAGACCGGGGTTAGTGCTGAAATGGTTTCGGTCAGGGAATTCCGATCGCATATGCTGCTGGATTTCATTGTCAGCGCCGTTCATGAGGGCAAAGGCGTCGCGATGAAGATAACCCAACCCGGCAAAGAGTTTGGACATTTTCTGACCGTTTATGGATACCGTTATCTCGCCGACGAAGATAACTTTATCCTGTACTTCACGGACTCCGATGACAATGAGCACCAAATGCGGCAATTTAAAGTCGAATGGAATGATGCCAATAATAGATGGGAAATTCAATATTTGTATCGGGACTACTATCTTGTATACGCACTATCTTTAGCTCGCAGTTAAGTTTGGTTGGCACAGGTATTGAGAGCCTCAAAGCCGGGGATTGAAGTATTAAATTTTGAAGCTTTTCAACACGTCAATCCCCTATTTTTAATACCCAGTTGTTTATTTCTTAAGCTTTCTCCTGATTCCGACAAAGCCGACGAATCCAACGGTTAGCAACTGCATGAATGCCAATGGGGCCATTGTCATCCCTTGCGCCCCCGCGCTTGCAGCGGTGATGAAACAACCGCCGCCGCCGCCACCACCACCACTGGCGCCTTTCTCTACCACTACTTCCTCGTCTCCCGCACCGGCTGACGGCAAGATCTGTTCTGCCGGTCTGCCAGCTTGAACGCCGCTGAAATGATTGAGTTGGATCTCGATCGTGGGCGGTTCTGTCGGATCTGGGTCATCGGGTCCATGGTTTACCCTCGACCCCGGCACAATACAGCCATCGGTTTCCCAGGAAGCCTGCCATCCTATGGCAGGGTTGAACACATAAATTTCGAGTATCCCAAGATCCGTCTCACCCGGACAGGGGATGAAAACGGTTACCGGTTTCACGAACACATTGGCCGGCTGCAAATTCAGCGGCACTCCAACCCCCTCGATAATATCGAGATTGGGAATCTCCTCCAGGGGGCCGAATCGCGGCGCCACCGGCTCGAGATTGGCGTATATGATTTGGGCACCTTCAATGGCCGTTCCCGGATCAGCTGCAATTGTATTCTGGCCGATGACCGGATCATCAACATACTCTGTGCTGGGGGGCGTGTCGGCCACTGCCGCCGCATGCTCTGCCTCACTCTCAATCTTAAAACTAGAGTAATAAGTATCCATCTCAACGCCATTGAGGTTTTTGGCATCGACGGTAAAATTCACTGCCTGCTCAAAGGCAAATGGCGTATTTGGCGAATGGATGATCCAGTAATCGGTGTCGTCCCCATCAGTGACCTCCTGTAGCCGTATGTTGACAGATTGTTTTTCGATCAGCATGCCGGCGGATTGATTTTCGATACTCATCGCAACGCTGTCTTCATCGATACCACCGTCACTTTTTATCCGGGTCACAATTGAGGTGTCGATGGGCACCCGCAAGGTGCCATCATCCATTCCCTGAGCATCATGCGGATAACTATCTTCCTCAACAATTTCAGGCGCTGTATCCGGCGGAGTGTAAGTCACCGTCAATGTGGCCGTAGCTGTATTGCCCACGGCATCTTTGGCCGTCACGGTGATAATATTCTCGCCGCTGGACAAGGCGATGCCGCTATTGCTCCAGGTGGTCGTGCCGCTGCAGATACCGCTGCCGCCGCGGCTGTTCGTCCAGCTCACCAGGGTGACCGCCTGATTGTCTGAGGCCGAGCCGCCGATGTTCAGCAGGGAATTGTCTGTGGAATAGGTTGAGGCACTCGTCGGCGTGGTAATTGAAACTGTTGGCAGGCTGGTATCCGGCGGTGTGAAGGTGACCGTCAGGGTGTCGGCAGCCGTATTGCCGGCCGCATCCCTGGCCGTCACGGTGATGACATTCTGGCCGCTGGACAGAAGAATGCCGGTTTTGCTCCAGGTAGTCGTGCCGCTGCAGGTACCGCTGCCGCCGCGGCTGTTCGTCCAACTCACTAGGGTGACCGCCTGATTGTCTGAGGCCGTGCCGCCGATATTCAATGAACTGTTGCTCGCGCTGTAGGTGGGATTTGATGTCGGTATGGTGATCGAAATTGAAGGCGCAGTTGTCTCCTGGGTATAGGTGCCGCTGGGGTTTGCTGTCTGATTATAGTTGATGGTTACGGTCTTATTACCTGGCTTACTCCAGCCAGTTAGCGCTTTAAATTCCAGTGTATGACTGCCGACCGAAAGACCAGACTGGGTATAGCCACTATTGCGCCAACTGCCTCCATCTACGCGCCATTGTGCACCTGCTGAAACCGCTGCAGACGGGGATATGCTCACCTTCAATGAACCGGTCCCCGGATCTATCTGATGGTGTTGCAATATCGCTGTTATCTCAGGATTGTACCCATTTGAGCTGTTGATCCAATCACTGTAAAATTCTAAAATATCGGATGGTCCAATACCGTTAACAATCGACCAGATTCCATTGTTTGAAGAGCCATTTATGCCATTGCCGATCGTATCCCAGCTCTCGGAGGTCGACACCGGGTCAAATATGTCCCACAACGAAGCGGCAACGGCGCCTTCATCTTCAGCATGACTTGCACTTGGAATTGGCGGTTCAAAATTTATGTGTAAAGTTTGATCTTCAGTATCAACGTAGTTGGGGTCATTCTGAATTGCCGCCTGTAAGAAGTTAGCCCACCCCTCGGTCCAAGCACATCCCAATCCAAAATGGCCACCCCAATAGTGGGCGGAACACCCCGGTGAGGGCGGCATATAATTGCCATAAATTTTATACATCACAAAATGACCATATTCATGGAGAAACACATCAGAATCCCATCTGTCACCAGCCAGCAGATTTATGGCTCCTCCGGGTTGATAATATGTACCAACGCTTGTATTTGTAGGGCTCCATTTGACTTGCAGTTTATATACATTTTGCCAACCGACATTGTCAGCCAGATAGTCGAAGGCCTCGTTGGCAATAAGGTCATAGATATACCAGGCCATTCGATTAACAGCATCATCAAGTGAATAAGATCCCATATCCACATCACCGTCCGAAACGTCGGTCTGCACCTGTGTGACTGCATTGTATAGTTTGCCCGGAGTTGAGAAATCCGTCACTCGCACAGAGCGATTATCAGTGGAATATACTTTCACATAAATATCCTGACCGCCGCCTTCTTCGTCACTATTTGAAATATTATCTGAAATGTAATACCCGCTGTTATCGGTAAAGGTGGTATCAAGCAGGGTATCGCCTGATGAATCAGCGTCCCAAATCTCAACTCTTGCATCTCTGAGTGGCCGATCGACCCCGCTCTTATCTTGATAAAACCAGTATCCTTTTACCACTATTTCACCCGGCCCAGGCGCTGCAAAATATGAAAGGTCTTGACCTTCTATCGGTTTCTGATCCGACAGCACTTCTGCCGGAGGCTCGCTAAAATTGCCGATTTTAGTCGCCTTCGAACGATTGTCAGTTATTTCGGGAATAAAGCTGCTTTTGCTAAGTTCAGAGTATTCCTCACCGATATTCACATAAAGTTCTTCCCGCTTACCGAATATATAGTCAGTCTCTCCGCTAACAGCGCTCGCCGCTATTTTGTGTTGACCTAATG
>JBAVYC010001447.1:0-2225 GCA_049698595.1 Desulfobacterales bacterium
CCTTGGCGGAACCAGGCTCGACGAATTCAGCGAGTACGGAATCACGTGGGCGGTAATGGCCGACCCGGACGGCAACGAGTTCTGTCTAGTGCGGCATTCGTAAACAGGATCAAACCTTGGTCAGTATTTAAATCCATCTCAATAATCCCAGACAATCCTGTTCGCCGGTGCGCTGATCGAGCGCCCGGTGGTTCCGGACCATTTAGCACATATTCGGCCTTGCGCCGTGGTCGAATTTTGTCTGGTAATAATTATCAAGATACTACAAAATAGAGCAATCTCGCCAAATTGAGGGAGAAGATGATGAAGAAATTTTCGTATGTAATCGTTTCTGTATTAGCTATGCTGCTGTTTACCTCCTGTGCCCAACAAAAATCTTATACGATTAAAACGCCATTTCGTACTGAAGATTGGAAGTTGGGCTCGGAAACCGGGAATTGTAAACTAACGGGTCAAGCGGTGTTAAAAACAAAAGAAGGGGACCTAAAGACATGTGCCGGTGAAGAAGTGATTTTAATGCCCTATAACCCTTATACTGAAGAACTTTATAGCGTTGGAAAACAAGGCGGTTTTAGTGAGGCGTCAAATTTTGAACCAAGCATAAAAAATTATCTCAAGGTAACCACTTGTAATGACGATGGCGATTTCGAATTTGACAATCTTCCAAGCGGAAAGTGGTTATTATACACACAAGTTGTCTGGCAAACACCCGGCAGCGATGGTACAAGGGTTCAAGGCGGGGATATGATCAAAATTGTTCAAACTGTAGAAAATAATACACAAAAAGTGTATCTTACCGAGGAGAATAGGAGTTATTAGTTGGTCCAAGCGTTTCTTGTAATTTAGCTTGACTATGTTATCATCAAAGGTATGGTTTGAATCCGTTCAATCAATGGCGCAGGTTCTGAGCAGTGAAAACCAGGAGCTTCTTAAAATCATCAATGAACATAAGCCAGAGTCACTAAAAGAACTTGAACTAGTATCCGGCCGAAAGCGTAGCAACCTGTCAAGAACCTTAAAAACAATGTCTCGCTATGGAATTGTAGAGTTGGTTAAGCAAGAGAGAAAGGTTAAACCGCTTGTGAAGGCAACTGATTTTAAAGTCGAATTTGGTTTGAACACTCCTTAAAACAAGATTTGTAGGGGATCCGCCGTTTCACTTTCCCGAGCCGCCAAATATAAAATATTCGGATATTGCCTGGCAGCTACTGATTGGGAATGTCGTCGTTTTAAACCGACCCCCTTTTCGAATTTGTCAAGTTTTTTGACAAGTTCATAGGATTAAAAATTTTTCTTGATTATCTTTTCTACAAGATATATACCTTAAAAAATCGAGGAGAAAAATGTCTTTTTGCTTAATACATGATCTATCAATTAAATCTTTGCGCAGTTACCCAGACCATATTTGGTCGGATAATTTTATACTCTCCTATGCCGATCAGCCGGGCAATTTGGAACAAACACCGCCCCAAAGAGGAGAGGCTATGAATTAAAATGAGATAACAGTATGTTAAAAAGCCCCTATTGGTATTTTGCATGCTGGTAGGGGCTTTTTTTATAAGGAGACGGAAAAATGGACACGCCCTGCATTCTATTAAATGGCGACTATTCATACCTTTGCCAAATTGATTGGAAAAAGGCCATGTGTCTGGTGTTCTCTGAAAAGGCCAAAGTTCTGAAGTATTCGGATCGCTTGATTCAAGGTGTGGGGAAAGTCTTCCGGGCGCCGGCGGTGATGGTGCTGATCAAGGTCGTGCGCAGTGTTTACCGCAATCGTGTTCCGTTTACCAAGAAAAACTTACTTGTACGTGACCGGTATGCCTGTGTCTATTGTGGCCGCAAGCGAAAGGCGCTGACCATCGATCACGTTCTACCGGTTTCCAGAGGCGGGAAAACCGAATTTGACAATTGTGTAGCCTGCTGCGCGTCTTGCAACAACCATAAGGGGGCGCGTACGCCGCGTGAGGCGGGCATGCAGCTGCGCAAGCGGCCATATCAGCCGACGATTTCCGAGTTTATCCGCATACGGCTGGAACAGTCCGGTGCTTACCGTTTCTTAACGGAACTGGGCCTTTGCTAACTAACGAGCGTCCATCTAACTAAACAAGTCCCGGCCCCATTTTACTTCCAGCACATTGAACGCAAAGATTGGATTCGGGCACAATCATCAATCTAGCAAATGGAATCGGGTCTTCACATTCACGGCACAACCCAAAATCGGGATC
>JBAVYC010001448.1:0-3068 GCA_049698595.1 Desulfobacterales bacterium
GTCGATTTTAGATTCGAATTTGAATAACTCACCGGTGTAACGGACGTCGCGAAGCTCTTTTGCCAAATTTGCTCTAAGGACTTTTTTTAAAGACAGGATAAATGCGGTGGCTTGAGAGGGGGTGAAATTTTGGACCGCCCGAATCCGGATGATGGGATCCAGATAAGAGTTGATGATCTGGGGATCCATGTCATGAATCAGCTGATCCAGCATGGCATTGAGGCTGCTGAGTATCGAGCCGCCAACCGGGTTGGCAAAGGGGTCCGTTTTGGATTTTAAGAATTCAGCGGTATCCGGTGCATAGGTTTGGGCTGTCAAATCAAACCATTTTTTTACGATGGCAGCTTTTTTCTGTTCGATTATTTTTACCAAATCTTTAGCCATTTACACTCCTGGCAGCCCGATCCCTGAGGTGATGCTGCCGCGCAAACCATAGTTGAATATAATATGAATCAGGCAAAAGAGGGTACTTATAAACGACTTAACTTTTTCTGTCAAGAGCAAATGAAACACCGGAAATTGGTTTTTCGGATTTGGATATTATTCGGGATTTGGGTATTGGGTTATGAGATTTTACGGCCGTATCCAGGAAAGCTGCCGTTTCTATCTGAATCAGTTAGAGCCGATTTTACCGCTGCCCTACCGAGCTACTTCACAATACCCAGTAATAGGGCCTGGTCATCATCGGCAGGACGATTGCCGGCAAACCGTTCGACATCCGCCATAATCGCGGTTAAAACATCCTGGGGATTATCGGCACTGTCGGTGGCAAGTTGCCGGAGCACGCGTTTCTCGCCGTAGATATCTTCTTTTTCGTTAAACCTTTCGGAGACCCCGTCGGTGTATACGAGAAAGCGGTCTCCCGCTTCAAGTTTCGTTTCTGTTACCGGGATTTCTATTTCATAAGGCTCTATACCGAGCGGATAAACACCCGGGCAGGGCAACTCAATGGCTTGTTTCTCGGCAAAACGGTAAATCATCGGCAGGGGTTGGCCGGCCCGGGCCAGCTGCATCGTTTTCTGATTGGCATCGTAAACCGCATACAGGGCTGTCATGAAACTGGGCTCGGCCACTTTGCAAAGATGTTCGTTGAGGTAGTTTAGCATTCTCGCCGGATCGGTGGTGGTTTCCGGATAGGCCCGGAAAAGCGCGCAGGTCATGGCCATCAGAACCGCAGCCGGGGCACTGTGTCCTTCGGCATCGGCTATCAGGAAACCCCAGTGATTATCCGGTAACTCGATGATGTCATAATAGTCCCCGCCGGCATAGCGGCTGGTTTCATAGTGTACCGCCAGCTTAAATCCGTCAATTGCCGGCAGCTGTTTTGGCAATAGTTTTTGCTGAACTTCGGAAACCACTTTCAGTTCATGTTCGAGTTGATCTTTGCGGCTCTCAACTTCACGTTTTAGACGATGAATAGTCAAGTGGGTGTTTACCCGCGCAATCACCTCGTCGGGTTGAAACGGCTTGGTAATATAGTCAACGGCTCCTAGTTGAAGCCCTTTGACTTTGTCCTCAGTGTCGCCCAGGGCGGAAAGAAAAATCACTGGAATATCTGCGGTAGCCGGCACGGATTTTAATTGACGGCAAACCTCATAACCATCAATGCCGGGCATCATGATATCCAGCAGGATGAGATCCGGCCGAGCTTTGTCGGCAATGGAAAGTGCCATTTCTCCATTTTTTGCGACCAGAAGCTTGCAACCGACGCCATCAAGGGTTTGAAACAGCACCTGCAGATTCGTTGGGTTATCGTCAACAAGAAGTATCGATTCAGTAATTGTGCTAATTTTTTCCATCTAAAAGGGTCCTACAGATCCACAATATTTTTAATCCAGTTCAACTAAGAAGAAAAATATTTCACTATGAATCAGTATGTTAGGAGAGTTCCTGGATTCCCGATTCAACCGACTCGGCGATCGGAATCAAAGATTGAAAACCGCTGACCTCAAAAATTTCCTTCACAAATTCATTCAAGGCACACAGGACAATTTTGCCATTTTTTCGTCGCATTTCTTTTGCAGCGCCCAATAGGACCCTGAGACCGGCACTGCTGAGATATTCCAGCGAGGCCAGATTGAACAATACCCGCGTCGTTTGACCTTCAAGAGCATCCTTGACGACTTTTTCAGCTTCCGGAGATGAGTCGGCATCCAATCGTCCTTTTATTGTAATGGCCACAATCCCGTTTTCCTCTTTCTGAATAATTTCCATTTCCAGATCCTTTTGATGAACGAATTAATAATTGCTTGCTAATTTCCAAGTTTAACCTAACATACATAAATCATTTGTCAATTATAATCAATAAGGTATTTTTCGGGCACTGGTACCGCCATCAGGCTTCGAATCTCAAAAGCTCAAGCAGAAGCGGTTCTGTGGCTACTTCATTTCTTACCGAACAATATATTGACTGTATTTTTTATTTCAATAAAATGGTGCCGCATTTCGACGAAATTTGGTATATTCATCCTAAAAATGCACCAAAATAATTCATATGCGCCTAAAATGACTTGAAAGGAGAAGGAGCTAAACATGTATTTTGACAAACCTGGAAAAGACAACACGGATCAGACCCTTAAACTTGCTGTTGAAAGGGGAAAAGAGCTGGGCCTAGATGAGGTGGTAGTGGCATCCTCCACCGGCCGCACCGCTTACCAAGCAATGGAATTGTTTGATGGTTACCGGCTGACGGTGGTGACCTACCATTGCGGCTTTAAGGAACCCTTTCAAAACCGGATGCCCGATGAGACCAGAGCGGACATCGAGAGCAAGGGCGTCCGGGTCATTGCCTCCAGTCATGCACTTTCCGGAGTGGAACGTTCGGTGGCCAAAAAAAATTCCGGCATTTATCCGGTGTTGCTGATAGCCGACACACTACGTCTGCTGGGTCAGGGTACCAAAGTGGCCGTGGAAGTGGCCATTATGGCGGCTGATGCCGGTACTCTCACCGGCGGCGACATTATCTCGATCGGTGGATCCGGCAGCGGTGCCGATGCCGCCCTGGTTTTAAAACCGGCTCACCAGAACAATTTTTTTGATTTGAGGATCAGAGAGATTATTTGCAAACC
>JBAVYC010001449.1:0-1882 GCA_049698595.1 Desulfobacterales bacterium
CGGCAGCGTTGTCGCGCTTTTGAAAGAAAAAGGCTATAAGGTCAAACAGAGGTAACGGCAAAGTGCAAAGTGCAAAGAGCATAGGGCATGGTGCCTAGTTTTACTTGGTTTGAGTTAATCAACCACGACAGATACCTTCTGTCTTCCGACATCTGTCATCCGTCTTCTGTCATCTGGCTTCAAAAATCTGAGGGTTGCCATGAACAAAAATGGTTTTTCGAACCGACTGCGCGCCAAGCTTCATGAGATTATTTTCGAAGCGGACACTCCAACCGGCAAATTATTTGATGTTTTGCTGATAGTGTCGATTTTGGCCAGCGTGGTTATGGTTATGCTTGACAGTGTGAGCAGCATTCGGCAAGCGCATGGCGAATTGCTGTTCCTGGGGGAATGGATTTTCACCCTTCTTTTCACCATTGAGTATATCCTGCGATTGTATTGTGTCGGGCGGCCGCTGGCATATGCAACCAGTTTATTTGGTGTCGTGGATCTTTTGGCGGTGCTGCCGACTTATGTGAGCATAATTTTTCCGGGCACGCAGTATTTACTGGTGATTCGGATATTGCGGGTTCTACGCATCTTTCGGGTCCTTAAACTGGTGAAATATGTGGGAGAGACCCAGCTGTTAATGCAGGCATTGCGCGCAAGCCGCCGGAAAATCACCGTTTTTTTGTTTGCCGTACTTACGCTGGTCATCATTTTCGGCTCGTTGATCTACCTTATCGAAGATCCGGATGCCGGATTTACCAGTATCCCAAGAAGCATTTACTGGGCTATTGTAACCTTGACGACCGTCGGCTACGGAGACATATCGCCCCAGACAGATTTCGGCCAGGCCGTGTCAGCCATCATTATGATCATTGGCTATGGAATCATCGCAGTGCCGACTGGAATCGTCACCGCCGAGTTGACCCAGGTTTCTAAAAAAAGCGTGTCCACCCAGGCCTGCCCGCAATGCAGCGCAGAAGGCCATGACACGGACGCTAAATTTTGCAAGTATTGCGGATCGACGCTTTAGGAATAAGGGGGACCTCTCACGCCTGAAATCCGCCATGAAGCACTGGACAAATTATGTTAAAAAAGTTAGGCTGCACTAATAAACCAATGAAAAAGGAAATCTCATGATCTACATCGGTAAATTTCTGCATGCCACCGACCAGCAAAGAACCCAGGAATCAAACCGCCGGCATGGCGAATTCAATCTGATCATTGAAGCGGACAGCGAAAAGGATGCCATCGCTAAATTCAGAGATCGAATTGTGGAATTCAGGGAAACCAGTGAATTATTTGAAGGAGACTGCTCCATTTATATGGTCCATCTTCTGGAGCTTGAAGAATTTCCCAAGGATCGTGCTCGCATGCTCTACTACAAATCCATTGCCGGCGATCCAGCCATGCCGTACATCAGCTGCTCGGCACCATCCGGCCAAGCCGATGGGTGTAAAATATTAAATTGGATGGAAAGCGGGCCGTCACTCGATGGGCAGGATGCCAATATATTTTTCCGTTTTAAGGCAGAATAAAACCGTCCCAAAACATGTCTCTCTCTGCTGTCCACATCGCATTACACCTATTAATTCCCGGTCTGATGGCATTCCTTTTCTTTAAGAAACGCTGGCGCCAAGCGTGGCTGATCATGGTGCTGACAATGGCAGTGGATTTTGATCACCTGATGGCCAACCCTGTTTACGACCCAAACCGTTGCAGCATCAATTTTCATCCATTGCATTCTTATATTGCCATTCTTTTCTATTGCATCCTGATCGTGATTCCTAAAGTTAGAATCGTCGGCGTGGGGTTGCTAATTCATATGGCAATCGATCTGGGTGAATGCTTTAGGATTCAATAGCCCTAAGACACATCTTTGCAAACAGTTTTACCC
>JBAVYC010001450.1:0-1648 GCA_049698595.1 Desulfobacterales bacterium
GTTTTACCTGTTGCTGACCTCGGAACGCGGCCGAGACCTGTTCCAGGCGCTGCAATATATCATTGTCGCTGAGATTCATGCTCTCTGCAACAACAAACGCGGTGTTCATTTGAGCCTTTCGCTGGAACGAATGGCACCGCTATAGATTGGGGCGACCTGAAAATGAACTACTCCTTCAAACCGGGAAACCGGATCGAAATTCAACACATCAACAGCCAGCCGGCCGCCACAAGCCCATTTGCCGGCCCTCTACTGAAAGCAGGTTTTGAAAAAGACGACGCCAAACTGGTGCTGTGGCCGTCGGCGATCTGAATCATCCTATCCATCCTGTCGAACCCAAATTTCAATAAAGCTTTTCCAATAAGTGCCGATAATGGAATAAACGCTTCGCCTAGCTTGGAATATGTTAACAAGTGATAGGGTCATCACAAATTGAATCTTGAATAAGGATTTCGTGATATCCCTTCGAACCAATAAAGACATAACCTAAGGAATTAAGGGGAATAATTATGACTTTCGCGCTGGGTATTGCATTTGTGATCATGCAGATTATGTCCATCGTTTTCTTTTTCATCGTTCTGGTCAAGCTATTTAAAAATGAAGGTGCACTGAAAGGCATATTGGGCTTCATCTTCGGGATTTATGCCTTCATTTGGGGCTGGATCAAACACAAAGACCTTGCTTTAACCAAGGTCATGGTGCTGTGGAGCGTCTTCACGGTAACCTCGATAGTATTGGCGCCTGTCATCATGGCCAGCGGAACGATGGAACTTATGAATTACGCGGCAAAATTTACCGACACTTCAGACTTTAAATTTGGAGAGCAGAAATCATCAACCGGTTCTCAGAAAATCAACTGGTCAAAAAATCTTTTTAAAAAAGAAAAATCAGCAAACGCGAACATGAAAAATCCGGCAAATCAGACGATAAACCAGGATCAGGACTGGAGCCAAAAAGCAATGGCGCTGTGGCAGAATGGCAGATATAAAAATCCCGCTAAAGCCATCCAGTACTGGGGTCATGCCATCAGTCAAAAACGAAATACCGCGGAAGCATATAATAACCGGGGACTTGCCTATTATGATTTAAAACAGTATCAAGAGGCGGTCAAGGATTATGACCGGGCAATCAAACAAGATCCCGGTTATGTCGCAGCCTTCAATAATCGGGGTAATTCCTATTATGAATCGGCCGAATACCAGCTTGCACTGACGGATTTTAATCAAAGTCTGCAACTGGAACCGGAATACGCAAAAGCTCATTTTAACCGCGGACTGGTTTACTTTCAACTGAATCAAAGTGATCTGGCCTGCAATGATTTTAAAAAAGCCTGTGATCAGGGAGATTGTGAAGGCATAAAATGGGCGAACAAAAACGAGGTGTGTCCAGTAACGGAATTGATGGGACTTCGATAAGAATTATATCATCCAGTGTTGGGAAAGGTGGAATGCTTCAAGCTACGACCCGCCTGCTCTTGCCATGCAAGGGCAGCGGGTCGTTTTGTTTTTATCTCAGCAGCGCATCCGCTACAATGGAACTTAAAAATTCTACCTTGACACCCATTTTGTAGTGATCATTTAAATTGCTCAACTGGGTGTGACAGTTCTCACAGGCAGTTGTAAGAACGGTTGCACCGGTGGCCGTGACC
>JBAVYC010001451.1:0-2422 GCA_049698595.1 Desulfobacterales bacterium
GTTTAGCGGGGACCCCTTCTTTGTTGATACCGGCCACCACGGCATTTGCCATCTTTTCCGTGCTATGCCACATGGTATCATAGACCACCACCGCCTTTTTCTGCGGTTGCTGTCGGCACCAGCGAACATAAGCATCAACGATTTTGGACGGATCCTTGCGCCAGATGATGCCGTGGTCCGGGCATATCATATTGAACTCCAGCCCAAGCCCCAGGACATTGTCCAACAATTTTTGAATATGGGTGGCGTACAGCAGCAGAATATTGGCAAAATATTTTTTCGCATGAACCATAATCTTATCGCCGACTTCATCATCAAATTTTTCGGGTCCGGCATAGTGCTGACCAAATCCATCACTGGAAAATAAGATCTTGTCTTCATTTAAATAGGTAAACATACTGTCGGGCCAGTGAATCATGCGGGTTTCGAGAAACGTCAAAGAGCGTTTGCCAAGACTCAACACTTCTCCGTTGGCAACGGCCTGATAATTGAGATTTTGCCCAAAATGCTTGGGAAGATTCTTGTGACCCATTTTCGAAGCATAAACCGGTTTGTCTGCGCCTATTTTATGCATCACCCGGGCCAGGCCTCCGGAATGGTCCAATTCAGTATGGTTGCTGATCACGTAATCGATTTTTTTAGGATCTATTACGGCAGCGATATTATCGATTAATTGATCAGAAAATTCTTTCCTGACGGTATCGATTAGGACCGTCTTTTCATCCACGATGAGATAAGAATTGTAGGTCGTACCAAGATCGGTGGAATAACCGTGAAAGTCCCTGACATTCAAGTCTATAACGCCGACATCATATACACCGTCGGCAAGTTGTATCGGTTCCATTTTCAATCCCCGGTTCATATTTTATTGGGTTATCGTTTGTAAATCTGTTTTCGGATGAAATTGAGGCCGGCCAAAGTTGATGCCGGCCGTAAACGCACACTATCTGAAGGATTAAAGATAAACATGATTCATTTTATGGCAAGATTCAACACCCACCGGTTAAATCCAATTCGGATAAACCAGAAAGAATAGCCACAAAGCCATCAAGACACAAATCATAAATTTTTATTGTTAATTAAACTTCGTGTCTTGGCGGCGAAAACGTTTTGTTAGAAAAAGGCCTTTAAGGGCCTAAATTGCCCCGCAGCAACCTGCTTCAAAGTATTAATGCCCTTTTTGTCAGAAAATTGTATTTCTGTCTGAAAAGGGCATCAAATTAAATGCTTAGATTATCCAAGGACGTGTTCAAGACCCGAGTCCGCTATTACTCCTTAACAAAGTCATCCTTGGATGCGCCGCACACCGGGCATTCCCAGTCATCAGGCACATCTTCCCACTTGGTACCGGCAGCCACCCCGTTGTCCGGATCGCCTTGTGCCGGATCGTACACATAGCCGCAAATCTCGCATACGTATCTGTCCATTCTTTTCCTCCTTTTTTGATTGTTTTAGCCGTTCAGTCCGATTTGTTGAAGTTGATTGATTGGTCCGGTGGTCATGCGCATTTCTTAATACCAAATTAGCCGTGTTTTGCAAGTGTATTTCTGCGTCTCTTTTATGAAACCAGGTCCGGCCAAAGGCTTGAACCTCTTTTTAAGTCATCTCGCTGATTAAATTTTGCACTCTTTTCTCAATCTCATCGCGAACAGCGCGCATGAATTCTATGGGTTTTCCGGCCGGATCGGGCAGGTCCCAGTCCATTTTTCGTGCGCCCGGCACAAGCGGGCACTGCTCGGCGCAGCCCATGGTGATGATTATTTCAGGCGTATCGTGGGATATTACGTCAGCAATCATCCTCGGGCGCCGAAACCCCATGTCGATTCCTTTTTCATGCATGACCGTAACCATGTTCGGGTGTATTTTTGCAGCGGGTTCGCTTCCGGCATTGAAGACTTCCAGTTTATCGCCGGCCAGAGACTGCGCAAAAGCACTGGCCATCTGGCTGCGACAAGCGTTCTGGCGACAGGCAAACAACACTTTTTTCCTGCTGCGAAACGGTTGCAGAATGCCATGCACCGCTTTTGCGACATCCTCCTGAACCGTCGGGTAGCCGGCCATATCCTTGGGGCCTTCAATTCCCCGATATGTCAGACTGCCTTCAAATTTGGCTCCAATGGCATCAAAAAAATACTGGGCAGTCAGATTAAGGCCTTCAAACAGATTCTTGCCCCGGGTTGCCCCCACCGCAAGCAGAAATCCGCGTCGCATCTCGGCGCCGGGGTCTTTCAGTTTCAGTTTATATTTTCTGGCCCAGAACGTTTGGCAACGGTCAATAACGGCCTTAAGCTGGGCCGTCATGTTGTAAAAAAAGATGGGGGTGGCGATGACCACGACTTCGGCCTGCCGCAGGAGGGGATATATTTCATCTCTGACGTCATCCTCAATCGGACAAAACCCCTTTTTTTCACAAACGACGTAT
>JBAVYC010001452.1:0-17622 GCA_049698595.1 Desulfobacterales bacterium
GGAAGACAAAATCAGGGTTTTGACACCTTTTGAAATCAACTCTTTTTTGGATGCTAAAAATGATATGAAATACGGCTTTTGAAACAAGTGGTAGCAAAACGGTAGCAAAAAACAAAAAAGAGGAAACCGCCGAAGCTGTAACCTCTTGATTTTACTGGTAGGCACGGGGAGATTTGAACTCCCGACTTCTACCGTGTCAGGGTAGCGCTCTCCCCCTGAGCTACGTGCCTTTAATTGTCGAGACTAAGTAGCATCGGCCACTTTTCATGTCAAGAAAAATCAATCGACTCTGGAATATTGAACAATGAAGGTCGAAGTAAGGTATTCTACCGTTTTTAATTCATATCAGAAAGCAGAGCGACACGCGGCGCAAGCGCCTGCCCTGCACGAGCGATTCCATCGTTCGTCATTCGTCCTTCGTCTCTCGTCCCTCGCCATTCCTAACCCCCCGGTCTAATCCTGAACAAGCTCGATTCGCAGTGAATTATCTGTCACCTCGGAAATGTGGATCCCGAATGCATTAAAATTTTGAAGCATCAAGGCTGCTGCCAGATCTTTGGTTTTTCCTTTATATTCAACCAGCAAAGCGGCTTCATTGGGTTTAATTTCTTTTACCTGTATTCCCTCCACACCGGAAATCGTGTTCAGTGTTTTGCGAAACTTAACATAATTGGCAAGATGCCCCGTACCCAGAATGCTCAATTCGACCACGGCAGGTCTGCCGGCCTGTCTCTGCCACACGACAACCAGCTGTTCTGCAAGTTCCTGACCCACCAGGTCACCGACATTCTTAAGCGCTTCTTTACCGCCGATGATGTCGTTTTCATTGGCAGCCACCGCTGTGCGGGTTAAGGTTAACATTGGTGCTGCGGAATTTACCCGGATAGCCCGTGCGTCGATCGTCGCATTAAACGATCTCATGGCCGAGCCCATGACGTTCGTCGAGAGGCTTGCAATCGACCCGGCCAGAACGACCACATCTGCTTTGAGACCGGCGCCCAGCGTCGCCGCCTCTTTATCCGTCAGGGCCGGCTTATCAAACCTGCCCCAGTTCACGAGCGGTTTTTCCCGTGCGCCCCTGTGGTCTATTATTTCAAATCCGGCCTCTTTTAAACGTTTGGCCATAGCTGTTTCGGAAACAGACACGAAATTTGCATCCTCTGGGCTCCACCAAAAAATCGGTAACGGCTCCCTCACATTCTTTTCGGCAACCAGGAACAAAACCCGGGGCAATGTTGTCCGGGTCCGCAAAATACCGGCATCGGCCAATTTTTTCGAGATTTTTTCTCCTGACACAGTGGCTTTTACAACCACACGGTATGTTTTACCACGGGCTGCCTCTGTCAGCACCTTGTAATCCCGGATAAAGGCATTTTTGCGATCGAACAGCAGCTGGTTGAGTTGCGAAAAATTATCCACCAGAGAATCTACCTGTAAAAGCTCCCCGATCATCAGCGCTACTGCCGTAACGAGACTGTTCGAGATGGCCTTTTCGCGGGCGGCGGACACATTACCGCTATAGACCGTTGCTGCTCCGATCACAACATATGTTTTCGTCTCGGCCGGCTCCTGGCCATAAGCGCTGTCAAATTGCGCCATTGCCGCGGCCAGGCAAAACAGCACAAGCACCAACCTGTTAAATTTGGGTAAAAGTGTCCACATACCGTTTAACCCCCGTGTTTGGCAGAATCTTTAAGCGCAATCACCTAATCATACCTTTCGAAATTTCTACAATTTACCCCATTAAAATACTAAAATCAATGCAGAATATGCGATTTGCCCTTCACTCTATGCTTGTAGCCTTACTTTCCGACTTCCCACCGGGGCGTAGGCGCAGGTCCCTATGGGCCGGAGGCCGCATTCGCTCTTCCCTGGCCCAGACCGATTAAGCGGAGATCATATCCTGCGCCATATTGATACGATCAATTAAAGCGAAAGCAATCTATCCCAATTAAGTCGCACTCTCCGAGGCGTAGGATCTACGAGCCGGAGGCCAGGGCGGCCAAATTCCCTATGCTCCATGCTCTATGCGCTCTGCTCCATGCCCTCTGCTCTATGCCTCCCTCCATGCCCCCGGCCCTATGTGCTCTGCCCTCTGCGCCCCTAGATGCTGCGAGCCAGTGCATATTCCGCAATATCCAGCATCGTATCTTTGGTCGGGGAGGGATCAAATACCGCCAGGGCCTTTTTAGCCGTGTCAATATAGGACGCCGCCGTATTTTGGGTATACGTTAGGCCGCCGTATTTTTCCAGCAAATCGGTCAGGAACTTAAAATCCGCCCCAGAAAAATCCTGGTCCCGGATTATCTTTATCATTAAATCCCGATCGCCGGGTCGGGCCTGCTGCAATGCGTAAATAACCGGCAGGGTTAATTTTCCTTCTCTGAGATCGGCCCCGACTTCCTTGCCAAAATCGGAAGTCTGCAGGGTATAATCAAACAGGTCATCCGCCATCTGGAAAGCGATCCCTAAATTATGGCCGTATTCAGCAAGGGCCTTTTCCTGCTCCTCGGTGGCATCCGCTATAATGGCGCTGACTCGACAGGCGGCTTCAAACAGCATGGCGGTTTTGCGGCGGATAACCTCCTTGTACTCGTCTTCCGTCAGACTGATGTCGCCTTTTCGCATCAGCTGGTGAACCTCACCCTGGGACATATTTTCGGTAAGTCCCGCCAGGATTTGAACAATCCGGAGTCGTCCCGTCCCGGCCGATATTGACAAGGCCCGGGCCAACAGATAATCGCCGACCAATACGGTAATGGAACTACCCCATTTTGAATGTGCCACCGGTTTTCCCCTTCGCAGCGTGGCCCCGTCCACCACGTCGTCATGCAGCAGGGTTGCGGCGTGCAGATATTCCAATGCGGTCGAAAATGTCTTTTCATAGTCGCCGTTATAGCCGCAAATCCGGGCTGAGAGAATCATTAACAAGGGGCGCAGCCGCTTTCCTCCGCTGAACAGAATGTGACCGGCCACTTCGGTAACCAGATCCAGATAGGGATTCAAATTATCGCTAAGCGCTTTTTCGATATCTTCCAGATCATCTTTAACTGTTGCGAGGATCCTGTGCTTCAGGTCGTCCATACCCCCACTCCCATAAGATCGTATTCCATGGCATCCGTCACTCGCATATCAGCAAAACTGCCGATTTTCAATTTAAAAGGTGATGGTTCAGTGTTAATATAGGATATGCCATCTACCTCCGGGGCCTGAAAATTCGTGCGGCCGGCAAATAGATGGTTGTCCAGGAACTCCTCCACCAGGACTTTTAGCAGTTTACCGACATATTTTTGATTAATTTCAGACGAAATTCCCGACTGGGCAGACATGAGCTGGTGGTAGCGTTCGGTTGCCACGGCAGCCGATATGTGATCGGATAATCGATGGGAGGCAAGATCATCGGAATCCGAATAAATAAAAACCCCCAGATGGTCAAACTGCACATCCTCGGTAAATCTCAATAGCTGATCAAAATCTTTATCGCTTTCTCCTGGAAAGCCGACAATGACCGTGGTCCGCAATACGGCAGCCGGGACCTGGGTCCGGATTCGATCAAACAGACGGTACAGTTCATCGCGGTTGTATCGGCGGCCCATGCGTTTTAAAATCCCGGGGCTCACATGTTGAATGGGAATATCAAAATAGGGACACAGATTTGGATGGGAGGCAACGGTATCGATAAAAGAGTCTTGGATGCTTTCCGGATGCCCGTAAAGCACCCTGAACCAGGGTTTTGTGATGCCCCATTGATCATCCGCACCGCAAACGGCAAGATCATCCAGGAGCCTGCTCAAATTGGCCGGAGGCGTTAAATCCTTTCCGTAGGCGGTCGTATCCTGTGCCACCAGCACCAGTTCCTTGACACCGGCGGCCATGAGCCTCCGGGCTTCGGCAATGATATCTTCCGGCGGTCGGCTTTTTTGCCGTCCGCGCAGCTTGGGAATGATACAGTAGGTGCACGTCTTGCTGCAGCCTTCCGCAATCTTAAGGTAGGCTAAATGGGGCAAAATTAAATCCCGCGGAGAATCTTTTCCCTCAACCGTTATCAAATCCGGATCCGGCAGCAGACACTGATGGGAAAACTGGGGCTCCCCGGCGGCTTTGACAATTTGATCAAAGGCCCCGGTTCCTAAAAAAACGTCCACTTCCGGCAATGAGGTTAAAATCTCCTCACGGTAACGCTCGGGGAGACAACCGGCCACTACCAAACGGTTGCAGGTCCCTTCCTTCTTGAATTCCGCCAGTTCTAATATGACATCGATGGACTCCTGGGCGGCATCTTCGATGAAACTGCAGGTATTCACCACGATAGTTTGAGCCTCTGCGGGGTCATCCGTAAGGTTCCAGCCGGCTTTTTTCAGCCGTCCGATCATAATTTCACTGTCAACCTGATTTCTGGCGCAACCCAGGCTTTCCAAATATAGATTCATGGCAGTATTTCTAAAACAATATCAGACATGCTCAGCTGCAAAAAAAATTAAGGTGTGAATTTAGGTTTTAATATTATTGAGAAAAATAAGGTGGGTGATCTGGAATGTCAATGCGGGAAGTTAGCGTTCCAAGGTTCAAGGTTCAGAGGTTCAGGGGTTCAGAGGTTCAGGATTCACGTCCAATCTGACCCGCTGGTGTGCGAGTTTTTTTCTTCGGTCTACCAAACGATCTTGAATCGGAGATAGGATGCGAAGGAAATTAGTGTGGGTCAACCCAAAAATTGACCGGTCTAATTTAGAGCGTCGAATCCTCTAGAATAAAAATCAGCCAGGCTGCCATCCATCCGCTCGACGACAATCAAGCCTTCAACTGCCTCGAGACGGTTGATCAAATCAAGCCCCTTCTCGGGGCCCATAACCATTATCGCGGTGGCCAGCCCGTCGGCGAAGGTGCAGGTATCGGCAATAATGGTGACGCTCACCACGTCGTTGGAAATCGGATATCCGGTTCGGGGATCGATGATGTGGGCGTAGCGGGTTCCATCGACCACAAAAAAATTGCGGTAGTCGCCGCTGGTGGCGAAGGCCCTGTTACGTAAATTGACGACTTTATAGACTTCGTCAAAGGCCGCATCTGTTTGGGGCCGATTAATACCGATGCGCCAGAGCTTGCCATCCTTGCGGTATCCGGATGCGAATACTTCCCCACCAATTTCAACCAGATAGTTTTGAAATCCTTCTTTGCGGATGGTATCGGCAACCTGATCCACTCCATAACCCTTGGCAATTGAAGAAAGATCCAGGGTCACAGCGGCAAGCTTTTTTATCAGATATCGGGATTCCTGGATTTCAATATTCTCGAAACCGATATTTGATAGAAGTGCAGAAATTTCGGTTTCCAGCGGGATCTTATTTTTCGCCCCCCCTCTTCCGAAGCCCCAAAGATCCACCAATGGATTGACCGTGGCATCCCAGGCACCGTCGGAAAGCTGGTAGATGTCTTGTGCAATTTCCATCACCCGGTAAAAATCTGCGGAAATTTTAAATTTCCTGCCGGTCTGATTAACCTCATTAAACCGACTGATCTCGCTGTCCTTTTGATAGGTAGACATGGCGGCGTTGATTTCAACCAGCCGCTTTTCTATTTTTTCTTTCAACCCCGAGACGCTTTGGAGATAGCCGCTGACAACCTTAATGTGACACGTCGTCCCCATAGTGCGGCCCTGGATCAGGTGCTCCCGCTTTCCTTCACATCCCGAAGAGAGAAAGCATAAGACAATCGCGATTATGAAAGCGTTGACGGTCCGGTTCATAACAATTGCACAGCAAAGCGCATGGGGCAGAGTGTTTAGAGCAAAAAAAACATGTGGTCTTGGTTTTTAGCCAGACATTGGTAAGCTGAGGTTTAAGTAGTTTGAAGATAAAAATGAAATGGGCAAAACCTCTAGAAGTTAGAATACGGCATCAGGCTGAATCACCTCCGCCGCCTTCCACAAGAGCGACGGCCTCTTTCAAAAATTTCAAAGTTTCGATTGCCGCCGCCTCATCTATTTTCTGAATCGCAAAGCCGGCATGTACAATGACAAAATCACCGACTCCGGCATCTTCAAGCAGTAAAAGGCTGGCTTCCCTTTGGACACCGTCGACATCAATCGTGGCCATGTTATTTTTAATTTGTGTTATTTTTGAAGGGATTGCGAGACACATTATCTGATCTTCCTTTTTTTTTGTAAGAGTTCACAGGTTCAGGGTTCACCGTTCAGGGTTGCGATTTTCAGTTAATCATTAACCTTTGAACCCTGAACCTCTGAGCCCTTGAACGGTTACCCATTTTTTTAGAGTGCCCAGAGAAATGACGATTTCTCCATATTGAGGTCAACATAGTGATTATGACATCATCCTTCCTGACACCCGACACCTGAAACCTGCTCACGTCTGCCACCCAAAAAGAGCAATAATAATTCGATTGGCGTCAAGACCTGCTTTCCGGGTGATCAGTTCCGGTCCAGGACCCACCCAAGCGATCGAGCTCGGTCAAAACCATTTCAATTACCGGATCGATTTTCGTTCGGATGATGGGTGTCAACTCAAGACTCTGGGTATCGATGTCCTCCGGTTCGACCCCGATAATCACCGTTTCCGGGACTTTGTCCAAGGCCTGACACAGGGTCAGGGCTTCGAGAAAATCTACTTGATGCAAGGAATTTTTGGCCCGGATCCTTTGTGGAATTTGATCGCCTGTCAACCGGTACAAATCTCCGGGTTCACCCTTGTTGCGAATGGCATCCACCACGATTAAATGGTCCGGTTTTGAAATCACCCCCAGCAAGTTGATACCGAGTACACCACCATCGACAAGCAGGACATTGTCTGAAAATTCGAAGAGCGCTTCCATTTTTTCAACCACCCGCACGCCGAAACCTTCATCGCTATAAAGGATACAACCGACGCCCAGAACCATGATATCGGCGGCATAGATATCGTCAAAGGGGTTTTTGTCGGTTGCACTCATAGGTTCAATTTGTCGATCATTAGTTATTCCAAGCAATTAAATGTTTAAATCATGATCAGTCAATGCCCTTAAAAACCTACAGCCTCCCTTAAAATCGGGAGGCTGTGAGCTTTAAACAGAACTACAGTGCTTTGATCTTATATACCTGGTTGGAATCCGGATCGATGACGTGAACACCGCAGGCAATGCACGGATCAAAGGAATGAACCGTTCGCAGGACTTCAAGCGGTCTCTTGGGATCGGCCACCGGCGTGCCGATCAAAGATTCCTCCACCGGCCCCAGTTTGCTATTGGCATCCCGCGGGCCCAAATTCCAGGTTGACGGCACCACGTACTGGTAGTTTTTGATCTTCTTGTCTTCAATCTGGATCCAGTGACCAAGAGAGCCCCTGGGAACATCATTGAGTCCGACACCCATGGCGCTGTCCGGCATTTCATATGGCTGGTAAGTCTTGGTGTCGCCGCTTTTGAGATTTTCAATCAGCTCTCCAACCCAGACTTGATTACGCTCGCCGATGGCAAGGGCTTCAATGCCTCGGGCAGCAGTTCGGCCCAGGGTTGAAAACAATGCCGCCGCCGGAACATCGAGGGTTTTCAAAACATTATCCACGATGGGTTTGATCTCTTTGTGTCCTTTGGCATATGCCACCAGCACCCGTGTCAGCGGGCCGACCTCGCAGGGTTCACCCTCATAGCGCGGCGCTTTCATCCAGGAGTACTTCCCGTCACCCGGCCTATATTTCGGATTCTCCTGCAACGGTTTGGTCTCGCCTTTATACGGATGCAGGTCAGCGCCATCTTCGTACCAGGCGCGGGTCACATTTTCGGTCACATTGGCCTGGTCCGCCATCTTCACACCGCCGAGATTGCGGTTCATGATCACGCCCCTGGGCATAAAAAGGCTTTCAGGCTCCTGATCGGATTCCGGGAATTCACCCCAGGCCAGAAAATTGGTGGTGCCGCCGATGGCGCCCCAGTCTTTGTAGAAGGAAGCCACCGCCAACAGATCGGGGACGTATACGTTTTTAATAAAATTCTGCGTTTCTTTGGCGATGTACAAAAATTCGGCAATACGGTCAGGGGTCAGGTCTTTGACACAGGTTACCCCGCCGACAACCAGGGATTGGGGATGCGGGTTTTTGCCGCCGAATATGGCATGCATCCGGGCGGCCCTGGCCTGCAGACGCAAGGCTTCAATGTAATGGGCGGCCGCCATCAGATTGGCTTCAGGCGGCAGCCTGTAAGCGGAATGTCCCCAATAGGCATTGGCAAAAGGGCCTAACTGGCCGCTGTCGACAAAGGTTTGCAGCCGTTGCTGAACACTTTTAAAATACGGGCTACCTCCCTCGGGAGCATTACTGACATTGTCCGACAAGACGGCGGTCTTTTTTGGATCCGCTTTAAGGGCACTGACGATGTCCACCCAGTCCAAAGCGTGCAGATGATAAAAATGAACGATGTGATCGTGCTGGAACTGGGCACCCATGAGAAGGTTGCGTACGATTCTTGCATTTTTTGGGATCTTGACGCCCACGGCATCATCGACTGCCCTCACCGAGGACAGAGCATGGGTGTAGGTTCAGACCCCGCAAGAGCGCTGCACAAAATGATGGGCATCCCGCGGATCGCGTCCCTGCAGGATCAGCTCGATCCCGCGGAACATCTGGCCTGAACTCCAGGCGTTGACAACTTTGCCACCGGCCACTTCGACCTCAATCCTGAGGTGGCCTTCTATTCTGGTGATCGGATCTATCGTAATTCGTTCAGCCATATGATCTCCTCCCTTTTTCGGTCAAAAGGATGTTGTTCGCATCAACAGGTTAAAGATTAAAGTTCTTCATAAAACGGTGTGAATTTATCCCAGAAATCCGGTTCGCTGCAGCCGATACAGGGTGCCCCTGCTTCGATCGGCCAACTGGTGCCGTCGTTGAATTTGACGATCGGGCAGTTGTTGTAGGTTTCCGGTCCGCGGCAACCCATTTTGTAGAGGCAATAGCCTGCCGCCGCTTCTTCGGAGCCGAATTCTTCGATAAATTCTTCATTCTCGAAATGGGCCCTGCGCGGGCACTGATCATGGATGGTTTTGCCATAGGCAAACAGGGGCCGGCCCAGGCCATCCAGTGCCGGAAGTTTGCCCAGGAGGAGATAGTTTAGGACGGTACCAACAAAATTAACCGGGTTCGGTGGACATCCGGCGACATTCACCGTCTTGATACCCAAAGCGTCGCCGACGCCCTTGTAACCGCCGGGATTCGGCGCCGCAGCCTGGATGTTGCCAAATGCGGAACAGGAACCGATACAGATCACACCCGCTGCCTTGGAGCAGACTTCCTTGCCGATTTCCAGAAACGTGCGACCACCGATCTTCCCATAGCCTCCGTTATATTTGGTGGCTATGGCGCCTTCGACAACACAGATAAACTTTCCGTCGTATTTTTTTACCGCCGCCTGAAGTTGATCTTCCGCCTGCTGCCCGGCCGCCGCCATGATGGTTTCATGGTATTCGAGTGAAAGAATCTCAAGAACGAGGTCATCCACGTAAGGATACTGGGTTCTCAAAGTTGCTTCTGAGCAACCCGTGCATTCACCGAAGTGGAGCCAGATGACCGGGGGCCGCTGGGCCGGAGCGGCGAACACCTCCGCCACTTTCGGGACAAATGACGATGACAGCCCCAGGGTAGCGGTGAGGTAGGTACAAAACTTCATGAATTCCCGCCTGGAGACCCCCTTGCCTTCCAGTCTTTTATAAAAAGCCTTTTCGTTTTCCATTTGCACCTCCTTGGTATGAACTAACGTTAGCACCAAATTCCCCATTCAGGTTAAGTAGATATTCACAAAACTATAAAATTAAAATAAAACATATAGCTCCAGTATGATTTATGGACAAAATTATGAAAAATTATACGCTTCTTGAAATCTTAAAAGTACAAGTCAAATAATTAAAAATAATTAAATAAAGACGATTCTATCGCTATGGTTATATCAAAATAAATAAATGAAATTCAGTCCTTGTATATTAAAATATCTTATAAGTCAAGCTTAAATTTCAGATAATGTGTCAGGGAACTCGCTTCGCTCGCACCCTGACCTTTTTTATTCTTTTAGCTTTTAAGGAGTACCTCGAATTAAGCGGGGAAATCGTGTAAACCAAAGTTTATTCGTCATCATTGGCATCGACGTAATCTTCATCTACTATCTTCAGGGATGAGTCAATTTTTTTAAGCCCATTTTTTTCTGGATAATTTTCATCAAAATCGTCTTCCAACATTTCATCAAGATCGGCCGAGTCGTCTTCGAGCGGTTCGCTGATTTCGGAAGATCGGCGTTTTCCGGCCAACAAATTAATATCGTCAAAAAAAAGCTCCACCGATTCTTCGCTTTTTGATTTATGCAGCTGAACCAGAGCATAGGCAATTTTTTCGGCATAGATTCCCGGGGGATATAAATTGTTGGTTCTCAAAGTAGAAATCAGCGCATCTTTTCCAGCTGAGACAGCGGATTTAATTGTTTTGTAATCATAGGCTTCTTCACAAAGCAGCGACAGCTTCTGTTTATTCAACTCGGCAAATTCCTGAATTTTGAACTGCTTATTTTCTTTGTCATTTATGATTAAATATTTCTGTTTCACGGTTGCATTCCTCCTGTATTTATAGGTATCGGGATTTCTATAATTTATTGATATAAATGTTCTTTTTGCAATCATTCTCCTGGCAACCCGCATGGAATGATTCCATCATTCCAATTGTGAACGAAGCGAACTGATTTGTAAATTAGCGCTTTTTGAAACCATATAAACACAATCTTGTCAACTGTCAAAAACAAATAGACAGCTTTTAATCCACATGGAAATACTACTTTCTTATTGACATACAAATTAGATTTTGAAACATCCGGTACAGTCGGATTGGCCGAGAGTTGGGCAGCAGGAAGATAAGGAGTTTTTGAAAGCACTTTATGATGGGAAATGGGCCCTATTCGCCCCGATTCTCATTTTAGGAGGTATTTAAGGAGGTAATCAGGTGACTGACAGGCAATTGCTTGAGGACGGCTATGATATTCATATCCACGCTTCGCCGGATGTTATCCCGCGGGCCCTGGATCTGGCTCAACTTTGTCGCGAAGCCGAAAACGCCGGTATGGCTGGAATACTGATTAAAGACCATTGCACTTCCACCGTTGGTCGCGCAGCCGCACTCAATCAAATGGGCCGTGGTATCTGCCGTTTTTTCAGTGCGCTGGCCTTAAACCCGCCGGTGGGGGGGATGAATCCCTGCGCAGTTGAAGCCTCCCTGAAAGCCGGCGTCGATGTGATCTACTTTCCGACCTACGGTGCGGCCCACCATATTGCAATTTGGGGGGCCGGCAAGCCGCCAACGGCTTTTCCATTACCGGGTCAGGGTTTCAGCGGAATTTCCATCCTTGATGAATATATGACGCTCAAGGCCGAGGCCACGAAAATTTTAGAGCTGATTGCAGAACATGATGCTGTATTGGCCACCGGCCATATTTCGCCGCACGAGTCATTAATACTCTTGCGAAAGGCCCGCGAGCTTGGAATTGAACGCCTGCTGGTCACCCATGCATCCGAATCGGTTTCAGCCTTTACTGAGGAAGAGCAGCAGGAAGCAGTTAATCTTGGGGCAGTGGTGGAGCATTCTTTTTTTGCTGCCACGCCTTCGTGCCCCAATCCAATAACCCTTGAAAGGATGCGGGACATGATTCGGGCGGTTGGGGTGGCGCATGTCGTTTTGTCTTCGGATTTCGGGCAAAAGGCCAACGGCAATCCGGTAAAAAACTATGTGCGCCATTTGGAGCGGATGCAGGCATTGGGGTTTAGCGCACCGGAAATTCGACAAATGATTTGCATCAACCCCCAGAAGCTTTTAGCTCGGAGTTCATGAAGTTTCATATGAGCGCCGCCGCTGGCCACGAGCGTCCAGTCTGATCGAAAAAGAAACGTTGGTCTTGTGCTACAAATCATTGATTTCATATGAGTTTTAAAAGGACACGGTAACCATCGCAAAGGTCATAAACTTACGCCGATGAGGCCTTGTGAATATCGATGATTTTGGTTTTGCTGTCATAATCCATGGTTTTGTAGTGGGTGATACTTTGAAGTTTGCGCGTTATGGCCGCCATGCGATCGATTTGCTTGCTGATCTTGGTTAAAGACAGATAGGCCGGATTATCCGGCGAAATATCTGCCAGCGAGAGTTCCGTGTGGCCCAAAATCGTTTGCAGCGGCTGGTTCATTTCATGACAGACAGCACCGGCGGTTTCTAAAACACCCTGCAATTTTTCTTTTTGAAGCCGATCCCGGGCGGCGCGGTTTTTCTCGGTTAAATCCAGCATGACGCCGACGCTGCCCATGCCGTGACCGTCGTCATGGTTAACCGCAGCAAGATTGAATAAGAATTCACGTCGGATGCCGCTGCCACAGGGAACTTCGGCTTCAAAGCTCTGGACGCCGTCTTTCATGAGCATTTTACGCTCATTGAGTTGATAAATGGCTGCCAATTCCGAAGGGATCTGATCGGTCAAATCCTGAGACCTGCGTCCGATGATTTCGGCCCGTGAAATACCTAAAATACGTTTGGCAAAGGCCTCGTTGCAACCGCGGTAAATACCCTGGTCATCCTTGAAATAGATCGGATTGGGGATGGTGTTGATTAAGGTGTCCAGAAGATTCAGGTAACCGCGAAGCTTTTCAGCGGTTTCTTTACGCTTTGTGGCTTCATCTTTTTGCTCTGCGTTTATTTGATATAACCGATCTTTGATGGATTGCAGTTCATCCAGCGTTTCCGTCTTACGCCGAAGATATTTGCGATTTTCCCGATAGATATACCATAAGGCGCTTACTGATAAGATCGTAAGGACCGCCGGCACCCAGAATAAAATTTGCATAGTAGTTAACTCTATTAAGTTTCTAAAATTGTAATTCTCGCTATATGGCACAGCATAGTAAGCAATTTTCACTCCAGTTTTTACAAATAACCGTCAAAAAGATTAATATTGAATAAAAAAACCTTGAAAAATGCAAAATAAGCGCTAAAATTCCGGCTCGGCTGCTGCTAATCGTCAAAGTTATGACGTGCATTTCAAACCGACGGACAGATATTGAGCAAATTGTGCTTTCAGTAAAGAAGCCGATACGAAGACATTTGTGGCTGAACGCCAACAAATTTTTCAGATTGTATTTTATATGCCAATGCTTATCCTAATTTACTGAATAATTTGATAAACCCGATCCGAACCGCAAAAAGAAAACTGGAACCTCTTTAAATGCTTGAAGCCCTGATTCAAAAAGCCGAATCAATGGATGCCAGTGATCTGCATCTGGAAGCCGGATTGCCGGCGGTATTTCGTATCAGAGGGGAATTGAAGACTCTCGGCGAAGCGGTTGCTGCCGACGCTTTGCTTTCTGCCAGCCGTCTCCTGATTGGTGATCAGAACTGGCCCTATTTTGTAGACCAATGTTCGTTCGACCTGTCGGCCAACATTCGAGGGGTTAGATGCAGAATCAATGTCATGAAAACGAATCGAGGGGTCGGGCTGGCGATACGTCTTCTTTCATCATTTCAACCCACCCTGGAAAAATTAAATCTGCATCCTGACCTAAAAGATATTGCCTATCGTCCCCATGGGCTGGTTTTAATCAGCGGCCCTACCGGAAGCGGCAAATCTTCTACCCTGGCTGCCTTGATTCAAGAAATCAATCTTTCGCAATCAAAGCATATTATTACCATTGAAAATCCCATCGAATATCATTTCAAAGCGTTGAAATCATTTATTCGGCAACGTGAAGTCGGGCGGGATACGCCGTCCTTTTCGCAGGGATTGATGGACGCCCTGCGTGAAGATCCGGACGTGCTGATGATCGGTGAGATGCGCGAACCGGATATTATGAAGCTAACGTTAAATGCGGCCGAAACCGGGCATTTGGTCCTCTCCACCGTGCACTCCGGCTCCGTTGCAGAAGCGCTGCAAAGAGTTGTCTCCACTTTTCCGGCAGAAGCTCAATCCGGAGTTCGCGCCCAACTTGCCGATTGCCTTCTGGCTGTGGTGTGCCAACGTCTCATTTTCAGACCCGCAATAAACATCAGGGTACCGGAATGTGAAATACTGTATGCCAATTTGACGGCCAAATCAATTGTACGCAGCGGCAAATATTTTAAACTTAACGATGCGCTTCAAACCGGTGCAATCGACAAGATGTGGTCGCTTCAACGTTACAAAGAGTGGCTCGAAAACCGCACGGACTGGTACATTCGAAGCCAAGATACCGGCCGGGAACCGCTAGATATTCTAAAAAAATCCGAGAAGGCCGCCTTGGCCCGAGACTATTTGTCATCCAGGCAGCGCCGCCCGGACCCACCGGAAAGAAGCGGGTCGAGAAAACCCGCAGGGCGAAAAAAAGATGGGCCCGAAAACGATGGACCCTATAAAATAGATGACGTTGATAATTTGGATGATATTCTGCGAGAGCTTGATAAGTGAGACTGGATAGCAGTACTGATAGTACTACCGGTCAGGCCGGCGGAGATGATATAGTAATGCATCCTGTTCCGCGAATAGTAGTTGACAGCCGCCGGAAAAGTGGATAACTTCAAAATATTATTGGCAAGACTAACCCGAACCCATCAAATAGAAGGAGGTTATAAATGAAGGAATTGCAAAGTGTGCTAAACATCGTTTCCGATGGCCTTAAAACACTCGCCAAAGGAGTTGAGGCGATTGCAGAAAAAGTCGATGAAGTATCAAAAGCTCAAGGCGTCGTTAAGCCACAGACGAAAAAGCCGGCAACCGCAGCTAAAAAAGTGAAGGCTGCCAAAAAACCGGCACCAAAAGCAACCCGGAAGAAAGAAGTCAAACCAGCAACCGATTCGGACCAGGTGCTTGGGATAATAAGTCGTTCCAAAAAAGGAGCCAGTACTGCTGTAATCATGCAGAAGACTGGTTATAGCCAAAAGAAAATTGCCAATATAGTTTACAGACTCCGGAAACAGCAGAAAATCAAAAGTGTGGATAAGGGCGTGTATACGAAATTATAGTCCCGATTGAGGAGCAAGATTCAATTGGGTAGTCGCCTCAAATTCTAGGGTTCCAAAATATCCCCAAAAGATCTCACTCCGCTAAGCGCTCACACAAAAATAACTTCACAACTCATACGCCGCCTGGCTGCGCTGCGAAAGCTCGGTATAACCGGATATGCCTGCGCTTGCGTGGTTTGCCAGGCGGGCGTCTCAACACCTAAAATTGTGAACTTAGCAATTGTAGTTTGCAATCGACTTCACCCCGTTCACAGATTAAATGCTATGTCCACCCCACAGTGAACCCCTTGGTTGCATAAACAACATGCCAAAGATTAGATAATGGTCTGCAATTATTGCCAATATCATAGCAAAATGGCAAATTCTTAGATACCTCCATTGATGAATTCGAAGGATGGGGTCGATTTTGCCATGTTGTTTCCCCTCCGGCTTTTGCAACGTTGGTGTGAATGCGCGCAAAATCGGCCATCAAATGATGTCGAATCATACTATTTGTCAACTCTGCGTCACGGATTTCTTTATTCGATGTTCATCTTTCAAAACAACCCTCTATAGCTAAATGCAACCCAATGGCATTAACTTTACATCAATTCCTCGTGGGAGCAGTTTTCCAGCCGCGAAATAAATGTCGCGCTATATCCGCAATCGCTTAATCGCGGCTGGAAAGCCGCTCCCACATAGATAAGACATAGCCTTAATTCAGCGATCACTAGCAGAGCTGGGGTATGAGGATGACCCCTGGAAGGGGCCGGGGCCAACTCTGCTGGGGGCCGCTGATTTTTAACGTGCAACTTGCAAATGCTTACAAACCAGTTAGCGCTTCTGGGGCAAGGCGGCTAGGTATTGGTGAGGGATTTCGGGGGGTGGTTGTAGGGCAGACGGCTAGGCGGCCCATGTTGAGGGGGACGGCGATTCAGCATTTGCCCGGGTCGGTGCAGCGGAAGCCGAAGTCCCAGATTAGAGAATTTCAATCCAAAATTAAATATATCGAAATTTCTATAGTTTGTCGAAATAGCGAAATAAACCATCAATACAGTTTATTTCGCTACTAGATGGTTAATTATGCCATATATTAAATTTTATCTATTGTTTAAATACTAATAATATCAAAAGGTTGTGTGAAAATATATGCTTGGCATGGTACGTGCTAAATCAGTAAGTAAATTACCAAAAAAAGGAGATAGCACCATGGGCATATTCACACGATTTCGCGATATTGTCGGTTCCAACATCAATTCCATGCTCGATCGGGCGGAAGACCCCGAAAAACTGATTAGGTTGATGATTCAGGAAATGGAAGATACGCTGATCGATCTCAAAGCCGCCTGCGCCGGGATGATGGCAGAGAACAAAAAAGTTAAACGCCAGCTGCCGGGACTCGAAAACCGCGTCGATTATTGGGAGCGCAAGGCCGGCCTGGCCGTTCAAAAAGGGCGTGATGATCTGGCCCGAGAAGCGCTGTTTGAGAAACGTCGCTGCGCTCAACGAGCACAATCTTTGGCCACTGAATTAACCGGGCAGGAAGCATTGCTGGCGCAATACAAGGACGACATCCGGCAGCTCGAAGATAAATTGAAGACTGTCCGCGAGAAAGAGCGCCTGCTCGTGCAGCGCCATATCCACGCGGCCGGCAAGAAGCGGGCCCAGGAAGAAATACGGCGAATGGATAGCGCCGATGCGATTTTTAAATTTGAAGAGCTCGAAAACCGTATCGATCAAATGGAAGCCGAAGCCGACCTGGTAAATTTCGGTCCTAAACCGAGATTGGAAGACGAGTTGGAAAGACTCGCGCTGGATGAAGAGATTGAAAGCGAGTTAAAAGCACTAAGGAAATCCTCCATGGACAAAATGGAAGAACGGGTTGGCGCCTTGGAAACACTCATGGCCGACAATGAAAGAGAGGGAACGAATCATGAGCAGATTTAACCGCATGTCCAGACCGGGACTTTACCGGTCTCGTAACGGTGTCATAATGGGTGTGTGCAGGGGATTGGCCGACTATTTTGATTTTTCGGTGTTCTGGATTAGAGCAATTGCCGTCATCCTGTTTATCTTTACCGGTTTTTGGCCGGTGGTCGGCATTTATTTTTTGGCAGCGCTTTTGATGAAATCGGAGCCCGCAAAGAATACCGCCACCGGATTGAATCATAAGGCCGGCAGCCGCTATCGCTGCATGCGAAATGACACTGCGGAGCGACTGAAACGGAAGTGGAAACATCTCGAAAAGCGGATTCGCAGAATGGAAGACAAAGTAACCTCGCGGGAATTTGATTGGAACAGCCGTTTTCATCGATAAGGAGGTTCAGGGGTTCAGAGCTCAAAGTTCAAAGGTTTAAGGGCCCAGCCCGACCGCTGGTCGGAAGAGCGGATAGTCTAATCATCAAAAAAACCGTGCCATTTTGGCATAGTTTCACACGAGCGACGCCTCTGGCCGCAAGCGTCCAGTCTGATCGTGGAAGAAACTAGATGTAGTTTCATATGAGGTTTTACCGAAAAGCTGAACCGTTGATTGATAGGTTCTGAATCAATGACGCAAACTTAGAATTATCAAAACATCTCGTAGCGGCGTGGCGGCGTTGCGTGAAAAAATTAAACCTCACGCAACGACGCAACGACGCAACGAACGGAC
>JBAVYC010001453.1:0-1648 GCA_049698595.1 Desulfobacterales bacterium
GTTTTACCTACACCGAAATTTCAAAAAAGGTTACGGTGCTATATTTTGTTGAAATCCTTGGTTTTTGCCTGATGGGAAACCACTCCATGTTCTCGTAAAAATGTTTCCGGAGCACAAATTTACGGATGAAGACATCAAGAAACGCTATGAGAAATTTTATGGCGATGACGGGATGTTTGCAGCCGGCTGGATACCATCGTTACGTAAAAAATTATCAAGCCTTTCTGAATTTGTTCGTGAAATAATAGTTGGATTTACAAGGTATTACAACAAACGTCACAACCGCCGAGGCTATTTTTGGGGTGATCGGTTTAAGAGTGTCATCGTCGAAAAGGGTGAGACTTTGATTAACTGTCTGGCATATATAGATCTTAACCCTTTACGTGCCGGTCTGGTGGAACGTCCGGAGGACTATCGTTGGAATTCGTTAGGTTATCATATACAGACGGGCAATAAGGACAACTTCTTGTCTTTGGATTTCGGTTTGAAAGAGTTCGGCCCCGGTGAAATACGCTCCGCTGTCACAAGTGAATTGCACTGGGCAGGCGTGGTGGATACCGAAGAGCGGCTGAAACGCTATCGCCGGTATGTTTATGAAGCGGGCGCGCTGAATCATCCTAACAAAAGGCAGGCCCCAGAGGAATACGCTACGCTGTCACAAGTGAATTCCACGGGGCAGGCCCGAGTGATCGACAATGATATAGTTGAACATGAGCGCGACAATGATTTTGAGCTCAAACGCATGCAGCGGTTTAGGTACCGTACTCGCTACTTTACGGATTCAGGAATCATTGGTACTAAAGAATTTGTTTCCAGCAACTATCAGCGATTTAAGGGCGTATTTATGTCCAAGCGAGAAAAGATTCCCAGGAGGGTTTCCGGTCTGGACGGGGTTTATTCGTTGAAACGATTGGCGGAGTGAGAGGACCGCAAGGTGGGAAAATGGGAAAGTGAGGGGCTGGGAAAAGCTAAAGCTGTTGTAGGTTAAAAGTAAGGTGAAAGGTTAAAAATGCAGTAAAGAATTCACCGCGCCAGATAGCGCGGAAAAAGTAATAAAGATAAGACAGGCCATATATTTTAGGATTCTTTGAAATTGAATCAGGATTGACAGCCAAGCTCCAATCAATTACTATAGATAAGATACATCGGAGGTTATATGATGACAATCATGGAACGTATTGAACTCAATCCAAAGGTTTGCAATGGAAAGCCTGTGATCAAAGGTACCCGTATTCCTATCTCAGTTATTTTGGAGCAGATAGCGCAAGGCGAATCATGGGACGATTTGCTTAAAGGCTATCCGGAGCTAAAGAAAGATGATATCAAAGCGGCGTTGCTCTATGTGCGGGCATCACTTGACCACACTGAGGTAAAGGCAGCAAATGCCTGATTTTTGTAGGCTCTATCTGGATCAAAAGTTGAGACATGAAGTCGCGCAAGCTTTGAGGGATGAAGGTCACGATGTATTACGTGCAACTGAAGTTGGTCAAGCAAGAGCGGATGACAATCAAATATTGCAAAAAGCGATCTCTGAAAACAGAGTTCTTATTACTCTTGATGAACATTTTGGTGATTGGGTAATTTTGCCGTTAAGTGAACATTCAGGAGTGATCCGTCTTAAAATCGATCCCACAACATCCAGTAATGC
>JBAVYC010001454.1:0-1559 GCA_049698595.1 Desulfobacterales bacterium
CTTGTTGGTACCATTATTCACGGTCCCATTCGGGTGGCTTTGAAACCAACACTAAGCCAATAAAAAGGCTTACAACCTGAAATTTGTAAACCTTAGAAATTCGTGGTGCGCCCGTTCTGCTCCGCGATTTATTAAAGCAAGATGCAAAATCCCGAATATCGGGGGCAGGATCCATCGACAAGCTCAGAACAGGTTTGAACTTCGTCTGAAAAGCGGCGGGATTTCGCTGACGCTCAACCTGCGGCTAAAGGGTTCGAGGTCCGGCACTATATCCAGACTTATTATTCCGCGATAGGTAGAGGCCGAACACGAATGCGACTTTTTTCAAAAACAACGACGCTCCCCTCAATGAGGGGTTTGTGAATTGCAACCAAATTTTTCAAAATGAGCTCTACTTGATTTTCTGGCCGTCTGCTGGTACCCTTTCGAAATAAAATGAAGGATGGCCTCCTTTTTTTATATAGAGCCAATAGAGTACCAAAGTCCGTGTCCGCAGAAATTAGGACGCGGTCTTCGTCAGTGGATCGTTCTAGAATTACTTCATCCATAGCATCTTGCAAACCATAATCACGAACATGGACTGCATCATGACCGGCTTTACACAGTCCTTCTGCAATTATCGGTGATAATGCGTTATCTATAAGAAACTTCATTTTCAACTCGCTAGAGGCAATTCACGTTCTCTCACCGCTTCAGCTGCAAAATACAGGGCTTCCTGGATGTCACCAGCCTCCAAATCCGGATACGCCCTTAAGATTTCCTCCTGACTCATGCCCTCAGCTACCATTCCGAGAACTGTTGCCACGGGTATCCGGAGGCCACGAATGCAAGGCACACCGTCCATTTGTTTCGGATTTACAGTAATTCGCTTAAATATCATATCAAAAGTATCTCCTTGTTTGAAATTTACCCATTTTCATTCAGATTAACGGTGTTGCATCTATCAAGTCAAATATCAAACATGGATACAGTTTATAACATTCAGCAGGACGGTCTGCAAACTATAAAATAAAAAAGCTATAACAATCCGAAGAATGTGACCTTTACACTGCCTGGTACACCCGTTGAACTCCTTAATATTTAGAATCAAGATGTGTTGTTAATGTTCAAAGCCGTACCGCAAGTGTTGATTTTTCCCTGGTCAATCGATCGAAAACCACTGATGGCAAAAGGTTAGCCCGCTCTCTCAGATTGACACTTTTATTGTCCATCAATTTACGGGCGCCACGGGTCAGACCTGTCGTTGAACTTTCAAGATATTTTTTCTCGATATCCAAAAAAAAACCAAGATATTCGACGCACTGGAATGGCCCCGCAAAGGGCGACGGGATACAAGCACTGGCGGCCATGTGCTCTCATGTGCCCAACAAGGGCGAGCAGATGGCTCGTTAATACGGATTTTATAGCAATGTTGCGCGGGGAAAACGAAAAAAAACAGACGCCGACGATAAAATCCCCTGCTTCTTTGAATCCGAACTGACCGGCAAGACTTGCCGGCGAAATTGGGCGCGATTGATACAAAAAATCTACGCAGTCAATCCCCTCGTATGCCCTAAGTG
>JBAVYC010001455.1:0-2745 GCA_049698595.1 Desulfobacterales bacterium
ATACGCTCCGCCCGGTGGAACGAACTGGGGGTTTGATGAAATCAACAGTGCTTTCCAGCAGGGCAAAGTCGCCATGGCCATGCAATGGTACTTCTTTTTCGGCTCCAATGCAGACCCCGAGGTCTCCAAAGTGGCTGATTCGGTCGGCTTTGCGAATTTGCCGGGAGCGATTGGCCGTGACGGCAAATTTAGACGGCAATTCAGTCTTGGCGGCCAGGGTATGGGAATCAACATTTACTCCAAATGTGTCGAAGAGACTTGGAAATTCATCGAATGGTACCAGCAATATCCTCAACAATGGCAATATGCCCAGACCTGCCAGAGCGCCCGCAAAGATGTGTTGAATAATCCGGATTGGTACAAGCTGAATGACTGGAACAAGCAGTTTTCCAAAGCCATGCAGTACACCAATGATTATTGGCATATACCGGAATACATCATTTTGCTGGATATCTTACAGGAAGAAGTCACCAATGCGATCTCCAAGAAAAAGACGGTTGAACAGGCGCTCAGCGACTGCGTCAAACGCCAGGAGAGAACGCTCAAACGGGCCGGCTATAAGATTACCCGCACCGAGAACATCCCGGAGGTGCCGGATCAGATAGTCAATCCGGTCGGGATGGATAAGGTGACGCCAATTAGTTACGATTAGGAGGGCTATGCCATCTAATCGATGGCTTGACAGTCAGCTAAATTCGTACTGAACCAGGGTGATGAAAATCCACTTGTAACTTGATGCACTTAGACTTAATTTTTTAAATCCTTTTTGTTCTGCTAATTTGGTTTCAGGTGTCAGGAAAGGCAGGTGCAGTAGTCTATCGTGAACACTGACACCTGAAACCTTACCCTCAAAAAGAGGGATAAAGATAGGATAAAAGTTAAGGGCCCCGTTATGAGTATTTTCACCACCCCAGTAACCTTTTTGTGACTTACGTTTAATCACCTACTCTATCAGGTCTAATTTTATGGAAGCAAACGGGTCGAAAATCACACGGCTGATCGTGATCACCATCATCGGAATATGGGTGGTCTTTAGTCTGGGTCCGCTTTTATGGCTTTTTCTTTCATCGCTAAAGACCCGGCTGGATCTTTTTTCGATGCCGCCTAAATTTTTTTTCAGCCCGACCCTGCATGGGTATAAAAGTCTATTTATTATTACGTACAAAGACGGCAGTACCGGTCTTTCCGAGATCATCGGGACCATGATCAACAGCGTGGTGATCGCCGGTGGGGGCACAATTATAGCTGTCTGTTTAGGCACGATGGCGGGCTACGCGGCAAGCCGCTTTGATTTTAAGGGCAAGGGCGACTTCATGTTTTTTGTGCTGTCCACCCGGATGCTGCCGGCAGTCGCCGTACTGGTGTCCTTCCATATCATGTTCTCGAGATTGGGACTGGCCGATACCCGGTTTGGCATGACCCTTTTATACATCTTGGTCAACATCGGTCTGGCGACCTGGATAATGAAAGGTTTTTTTGACAGTGTTCCGCACGATGTCGAAGAAGTCGCCTTGATTAACGGATACTCCCGGCTATATGCCTTCCGGAAACTGGTTCTGCCGATGGTAAAAGGCGGCATCGCCGCCACGACCGGATTTTGCTTTATTTTTGCATGGAATGAATTCACCTTCGCTTCCATTATATCGACAACCAGAGCCAAGACGCTGCCGGTAAGAATTTCAGCAGCCCTCGGCAAAGAAGGCCTCGATTGGGCGATGGTGGCGGCTGCCGGCGTCTTATTGATCATCCCCATCACAATTTTGTTTTATCTCATCCGCAGACACCTGCTCATGGGCATGACCTTCGGGGTTCTCGGAAGAAAACAATAGATATGGAAACAAAGCAATATAATATCCCTAAAATGCTGAGTGATCGGGCAATATGCTTTTTCTTCTTATTTCCGACCCTCGTATTGTTGCTATTTTTAATCGGCTATCCGTTCGTCATGCTGATTTATAACAGTTTTTTCCGGTATTCGGTGTTAAGACCGGCTGTTCCGGCTGAATTTATCGGTTTTGATAATTATCTGTTTTTTTTGACGGATGAATACACCTGGCAGCGGTTTATCTTTACCGGCAAATTCGTGATCCTGGCAGTTTCAATCCAGTTCTTCCTTGGAATCACAATATCGTATCTACTGCAGACCAAATTTAAGGGACGCGACGTTGTTTTTACCATGATCCTAATGCCGATGATGCTTTGCCCGATCATCGTCGGCCTTTTCTGGAAGTATCTGTTTAATTTTGAATGGGGGCTGGTAAACTACCTGTTATCGATTGTCGGAGCATCCGGTATCGATTGGCTCGGTGATCCCACCTACAGCCTTTGGGCCACGATTATCGCCGACACGTGGATGTGGACACCGTTTACGATCCTTCTCGCTACAGCCGCCTTCAGCGGGATTCCCAAGTCGATGTATGAAGCCGCCGACGTCGATGGGGCCTCCGCAAGTTTTAAATTTTTTAATATCACGCTGCCACTCTCAGCACCGGTGTTGGTCATTGCGCTCTTGCTGCGCCTGATCGATTCTTTCAAGCAGTTTGACCTTTTCTATGCCTTGACGGGCGGTGGACCCGGTGATGCAACCCAGACCGTGTCTTTTCTGCTTTACAAAACTGCATTCCAGTATTTTTACACCGGCGAAGCATCCGCACTGGGCATGATCATTCTGATCATTATCATCGGATTGTCTTCCATTTTTATCCGGTATCTAACCAACTTGTCACAAAAGCAGCAGGCCTAATT